>JADMIJ010000050.1 GCA_015478655.1 Acidimicrobiales bacterium
TGGCCCTCGAGACCGTCCATCAATCGCGCGCTATTTGAATGTCACCGCACTAGCCCACTACAACCGAGGCCGAGGCTTCATCCTCATTGGCCATTCACAAGGCGCTTCGATGCTCATCAAGCTGTTGCAGAAGGAAATTGACAACAACCCTGCCGTGCGCCAGCACCTGGTGTCGGCCATCATTCTGGGAGGGAATGTGACGGTCCCAGTGGGCCGGACCCTCGGGGGTAGCTTCCAGCACATTCCGGCCTGCACGACCAATGCGCAGACGGGCTGCATAATTGCATATTCGAGTTTCGACCAGGCGCCCCCGCCCAACTCTCTCTTCGGCAGGCCAGGTTCCGGAGTCAGTCAACTATCCGGCAATGCGTCAAATGTTGGGCTACAAGTTCTGTGCGTCAATCCAGCCAACCCCTCCGGTGGGGTCACCCCCCTGACTCCCTACTTCCCGACTAGGTCGTCAGCCAAAGGTCTCGGTGGGCTATCCGGTGTCATGCCTCCGGCGCTTCCGACACCGTGGGTAACCGAGCCGGATCTCTATTCGGGCCAGTGCCTCTCAAATGGCGGGGCGACATGGCTGCAAGTGAGCGCCCCTATCAATGCGGGCGATCCACGGACAATCGTGGGACAGACACTCGGCCCTACGTGGGGCCTCCACCTGGTCGACGTCAATATCGCACTCGGCAACCTGATCAGTCTTACCCGCAGCGAGGTCGCCGCCTACCGCGATTAACGATTCGATGCATGCTCGTGATGGTATTGGTGATCACCGGATGTGAGCACCATACACAGGCCGAGATTCGAGACCCCAGCTACGGAGGCTGATGTCACCGTTCAAGCCGTTCGTGGTTCAGACGCGGGCCCCCGTAGGCGGTCGGTCAGATCGACGGCCAAGGGGTGATCAAGGATTTCCGTAGTGGCGAAAAGGACGTGGCCATTGACATGAGATCTGAACGCTGAGTGTGATTCGATGATTGCTGTCGGCACCATCACGGCGCGCCAAATGTCATAGTCGTCCTCTCTAAGCAGCACGATTACAGCGGCATCGAACTCGAACGAGCGGAACGGTGACAGTTGCCGCTGGCCGGCTCGAGGAGGGTCCGACACGACCCGGGCCTTGACTTGTAGCCGGTCTCCATTCGGCACCTGCACATCCCAACTCTTCTCCGAATTCGTCGCCAATACTCCGCCTAAAGCCCTGGCAACGAGATACTCGGCGTAGTCTCCAGTAGGTGCGTTCTCAGTCCGCACGACCTCGCGGATCTTGAGTTCTCTCAGAATCGATCGGTAGAGCGCAAAGAGATCGCGCGTCTCAATTGTGGATACGTCTGGGAACAGATTCGGAAAGTGGCACCCTAGGAGGGTGCCACAGGTGCGACTGTACGAGGGTAAATCGCTGCCTCAGCCTATGAAGCTGAGACTGCAGCCTCTTAGACCAAAATGACCATGTGAGCGAATGGCCTGCCCAATCCCGGAACCGCCGAGCCACGCGGAGGAACCAAGGGGATAGGGTCATCTGCCGTGAGCGTCAACGACCCGGTAACCCCAGAGATGAGCTTCCCCGAGGGGTTTCTATGGGGAACTGCTACTGCTGCCCATCAGATCGAGGGTGGCAACGTCAACAACGACTGGTGGGCATGGGAGCACAATCCAGACTCAGGCTGCACTGAGTCGAGTGTGGACGGATGCGATTCGCTGCACCGGTGGCCCGAGGACGTCGAGCTCGTCGCCGGCATGGGACTCGGCGCCTACCGGTTCTCCCTCGAATGGAGTCGCATCGAACCAGCGGAGGGAGAGTTCTCTCTCGCCGCCCTCGACCACTATCGCCGCATCTGTGCCGCTTGTCGTGAGCGAAATATCGTGCCCGTCGTGACCTTCCATCACTTCACGACCCCGACATGGCTGACCGCACGCGGGGGGTGGGAAGCGAGCGATGCGCCCGAGGTCTTCGCTCGGTTCGTCGCCCGGGTGGGGAGCCACTTCGGTGACCTCATCGGATGGGCCTGCACGATCAACGAGATCAACCTCATCGGGGTCATGGGCTATGCCCTAGGGTCCTCGCCACCCGGGGTGAAGGACGATTTTGTCCGTCATCTTGCGGTCAACGATGCCATGGTGAAGGCGCATCGACTGGCGGTGGATGCCTTGCGGTCAGGTCCGGGCAAGTTTCCCGTGGGTCTGACGTTGTCCATGGACGAGATGGTGGCTGACCCGGGTGGAGAGGACATCCTCGCCGCTGCCCAGGAGGTCCTCGAGGACCGGTTCATGCGGGCTACCACGGGCGACGACTTCATGGGCGTCCAGTGCTATTCGCGGGTTCACTTCGGACCGGAAGGCCAGGCTCCCAATGAGCCGGGAGTACCTCTGACCCAAATGGGCTATGAGTACTGGCCGCAGGGGGTCGAGCACTGCGCCCGACGTGCCGCGGCAATCACCGGGATACCGGTGCTCCTGACCGAGAGCGGGATCGCTACCGACAACGATACGGAGCGCATCACTTACATCTCCGAGGTCTTGCGAGGGGTGCGGCGCGCACTCGATGACGGCGTGGACATACGCGGGTATTTCGTCTGGAGCTTGCTGGACAACTTCGAGTGGTCACTTGGATTCAGGCCCAAGTTCGGGCTCCACAGTGTCGACCCGAAGACATTCGCCCGTCGCCCCAAGCCCAGCGCCTCGTGGATCGGCGCTGTAGCCCGAGCCAACGGGTTGGTTCCGGCCCCGGCCTGAGCGCGCTGTAGCGTCACCAGCATGCCGTTGGTGGCCGGGGTCGATTCGTCCACTCAGTCGACGAAGGTAGAACTACGCGATCTCGGCACCGGGAAGGTAATCGGTGCGGGACGGGCTGCTCACCCGATTGCCGGTCCTCCTCGGAGCGAACAAGCTCCGGACGACTGGTGGGCCGCGCTCGCCACTGCGATGGCGGCAGCCTTAGCGTCGGCAGGACCTGGTGGGAGGGCCTCCGACGTGGTCGCGGTGGCGGTCGCCGCACAACAGCACGGACTGGTGGTTCTCGATGGTCAGGGTGAGGTGCTCCGCCCCGCCAAACTGTGGAACGACACCGAGGCAGCCGAAGACTCCGACCGACTCGTGGCCCGACTTGGCGCTACCAAGTGGGCCGAAGCCTGTGGGAGTGTCCCAGTACCGGCCTTCACCATTGCCAAGCTCAGTTGGCTCCGTCGGTGCGAGCCCGACACGTTCGCCAGGATCGGTCACGTCCTGTTGCCGCACGACTGGCTCACCCACTGCCTGACTAATCGGTTCGTCACCGACCGCGGCGACGCCTCCGGCACCGGGTATTGGTCCCCGAGAGGAGACAGGTACCGGATCGACCTACTCGAGCTGGTCGACAGCGATAAGGATTGGGCCGGCGCCCTGCCGACGGTTCTCGGCCCGTGGGATCAGGCTGGTTCACTTACCGCCGAGGCCGCCAACACACTCGGCCTGCCGGTCGGTACGCCCGTAGCGGCCGGTACCGGCGACAACATGGCCGGGGCCCTCGGGACCGGACTGCGACCGGGGGAAGTCGCTATCTCCGTCGGCACCTCCGGTACGGTCTTCGCTCCAAGCGAGCAGCCGGTTCAAGACCCGACGGGAGCCATCGCGGGCTTCGCCGACGCCACCGGTCGGTACCTGCCTCTGGTCTGCACACTCAACGCCACGCTCGTC
This sequence comes from Acidimicrobiales bacterium, assembly GCA_015478655.1. Classification (GTDB taxonomy): domain Bacteria; phylum Actinomycetota; class Acidimicrobiia; order Acidimicrobiales; family RAAP-2; genus Bog-756. The sequence goes on from JADMIJ010000050.1 coordinate 3,670, forward strand.
ACGGCGGCCATCAGCCGACTGCTCTCCGTGGACCATTCCGGACTCGACGATCTGGCCCTCGCCGCTCCCTCGGGGTGCGACGGCCTGGTACTCGTGCCCTATCTGGTCGGGGAACGAACCCCGAACCGTCCCAATGCGACCGGAACCCTGGAGGGTATCCGGTCCGACGTGAGCCGCGAGCTCCTGGCTCGGGCCGCCTTCGAGGGGGTCGTGTGCAGCCTGCTGGAGGGACTCGACGCCCTCGAGGCCGCGGGCGTCCCCACTCGGACGGGGCGGCTGGTCCTGCTGGGCGGCGGAGCCCGCTCCTCGGCCTACCGCCAGATTCTGGCTACGTTGGCCAGCCGGCCCGTCACCATCCCGTACGACAACGAGATCGTCTCGGCCGGAGCAGCGGTGCAAGCTGCCGTCCTCGCCACCGGATCGGGTCCCACAGAAGTCGCTGAGGCTTGGGATCTGCGAGAAGGCGAGACCGCTGCCCCGGGAACCAGCTCGGCGACGTCTGGGGAAGTCCGGCGTAGATTTGCTGAGGCCAGAGGCTAAGTCTCGGCGCTCGCGAGTAGTCGCCCGCCGACCACAGCGGTGCCACCGGCAAGTTCCGCAGGAAGCTCGGTAGTGTCAAGACAAGCTCGATCGCTTCGCTGAACCATTCTCGAGTGGAAGGGGTTATTCCGATGTCCGAATCCTTGGAACCAACTCCCGAAGACCACTTCACCTTCGGCCTCTGGACCGTCGGCAACCCGGGACGCGATCCGTTCGGCCACGAGACCCGGTCGCCCCTCGACCCCGTCGATACGGTCCACCGTCTCGCCAGCCTCGGTGTCTACGGCGTGAGTCTTCACGACAACGACCTGGTTCCCTGGGGCACGTCGCCCTCCGATCGTGAAGCCATCCTCAAGCGCTTCCGACAGGCTCTCGACGTCACCGGACTCAAGGTACCAATGGCTACGGTCAATCTGTTCTCCCGACCCCTGTTCAAGGAGGGCGCCTTCACAGCCAACGATCCTGTCGTGCGCCGCATGGCGGTGGCCAAGACCTTCGACGCTATTGACCTAGGTGCGGAGTTGGGGGCAACCACCTTCGTCCTGTGGGGTGGACGCGAGGGCGTCGAATCCGATGCCGCCAAGGATGTGCGCGGTGCTCTCGACCGCTACGCCGAGGCCGTCAATCTCTGCTGCGCCTACGTTCGCGACCGGCACTATGACCTGCGCTTCGCCCTCGAACCCAAGCCCAATGAACCCCGCGGCGACATCCTGCTGCCCACGGTCGGACATGCCCTGGCCTTCATCAACGAACTGGAGTGGCCGGAGATGGTCGGCCTGAACCCGGAGTTCGCTCATGAGACGATGAGTGGGCTCTCGTTCTCACACGCCGTGGCGCAGACCTTGTGGCACGACAAGCTGTTCCACATCGACCTCAATGCCCAGCGCATCGGGAAGTTCGACCAGGACTTCCGCTTCGGATCTGAGGGCATCCGGGACGCCTTCTATACGGTGATGGTGCTCGAAGATGCCGGTTGGACAGGCATGCGCCATTTCGACGCCCACCCCTACCGTACCGAGGACTACGACGGCATCTGGGATTTTGCCCTCGGCTGCATGCGGACATACCTCATCCTCCGCGAGAAGGTTCACCGATTCCATGCCGACGCGGACATTACGAGGGCCCTGGAGACCGCTCGTCGGCAGGACATCAATGAGCCGACCTCCGAAGGCGGCCTTGGTGTCGATGCCTTGGCTGCGTTGCGGAACGTTGCCAGTACCTACTCCGAGGACAAGCTCGCTGGAACTGGCTATGGTCACGAACGACTCGACCAGCTGGTGACTGAGTTGCTGCTCGGGTCACGGTAGGTGACGACGTCGGGGTACCCTCGGACCCACCGGCGACGGTATCTCCGGCAGAGTGGCACCACGATCGTGGCACGGCAGCAAACTTCGGACCTGGGTGGCACCCAATTGTGCGACCTCCCGACGAGAGGAACCAGCGATGGCTGATAGAGAAGACCCACGAGATGTCGGGACATTCCAGTCCAGGGAGGACGGACAGCTCCACTTCACTCCGGAGACCGCCGCATCGACCTTTCCTGTGACTGCCCCAACCAACGCAACTCCCCTCGAGGAGGAGGAGCCGGAAGGTGTGATTCCCCCGAGCCCGCTTTGGGCTATGAAGGACCGGCGGCATGAGCAATGGCCCCACCTCTTTGGGCATCCGGACCGCATCCGGGCTTGTGTCGGCGCTGGTGATGCGGCTGTCTACGCCATCGACGATGGCAAACGGCACTGCATGATCGGTCGCCGCGTCGGGGGGACGACTGACGGGTGCACCTACAGCCTCACTGCCCGGGTCACTAAAGACATCTACGAGTCGCTCGCCTCAGGTGCCACCGATGGGAGGCACGCCTTCCTGGCTGGTATGGACGCCGGACTCAGTGGCATCGTCGAGTCGCCCGGTGTATCCAATGTCTTCGACGTCGACTTCTATCAGCACCCAGAGGACATCCCGGCCGAGTACCTGCCGCCGGCGCCGTTCATCGAGTTCGCCAAAGATCTTCCTACTGCCGACCGCTGAGCAGGGCAGTCCGCCGACGGCCGACGGCGACGGAAAGGGAGACGGCGGACCGGCGAAGGAGAGATGAGGGGCGAGGCACCTCTCCCGCGGAGCAGCCGCACTCTTCCAAGCCACAGTTCGACCGTTCACCCACCAAACGGACACTGGTCCCCGGTACTCTATCGTCGTGCCGCGAGAGCCCATGAGCACAGATGAGGTCCAGAGTCTCCACGAACGACTTTCCAACTGGAGTCGATGGGGACCGAACGACCAACTCGGGACCCTGAATTTCATTACGGCGGAGGTAACGGCAGCCGCGGCATCAGCCGTGCTGTCGGGCCAGACCGTGTCTTGTGCTCGTCCCCTACCCACCCAATCAGGTCCGGACAACCCCACGCCAGTTGTCCACCACATGATCGGGACGGCAACTGAGGGCTACGGGGCCGACTATTTCGCTCTTGCCCCGCATGGCTACTCAACCAGCCACATCGACGCGCTCTGTCACATCTTCTATGAAGGAAAGCTGTACAACGGCTACGCAGCCGAGACAGTTACTGCTCACGGCGCAGCCAAACTCGGAATCCACCACCTCCGGTCCGGAATCATCACCAGGGGGGTCCTGGTCGACGTGCCCGCCATCCGGGGCGTAGACGCACTCGAGCCAGGAGAGCCCATCTTCCCCGAGGACTTGGAATCGGCTGAAAGAACAACGGGCGTCACCATACAGAGCGGGGACGCCCTACTCGTGCGGACCGGGCGCTGGCGATGGCGAGAGACCCACGGCCCCTGGTCTCCGAGTGACGGCCTGGCTGGCCTAGACGCCTCCTGTTTGACGTGGCTACACGAGCGCGAGGTGGCCGTGCTGGGTAGTGACGGTGTCTCTGATGTACAGCCGTCCCGCGTCGACGCTGTCCCCATGCCGATTCACACCGTGGCCATCGTGGCGATGGGCGTTCATCTTCTGGACAATCTCGATCTCGATGAGCTAGCTGTGGCATGCATTGCTGCCGGACGCTGGACCTTCCTCCTTGCGATTGCGCCGCTTGTGCTGCACCGGGGCACAGCTTCTCCGGTGAATCCGATCGCCATCTTCTAGTCCCATACGATCGACCTCTTGCCGCACGGTGTTATAGCCGAATGACCGAGATGCAACCTCAGCGCGCAGGATTGAGCTCAGCTTTGTCTTCAGCCGGTGAAAGCTGAGACTCCAGCCTCTTGGACCAAGGACCATGTGAGCGGATTGAATGCTCCAATTCAGCGGTGACCTTCGAAGGAGGTGACAGGCATACCTACGTATTGAGACATTTGCCAAGGAACTCGAAGAGCCGCGGAAAGAAGTGAGCGGCGACCGAGGGTAAGGCGATGCATCCGTGCGGGGTGTCCGGATACACGAGCAGTTCACTCCGATTGGCCGCAGCCTCCCAGCGTGCCGCCATGAAGAGCGTGTCATCGAGAAGGTGGTCATTGCTACCTACCGAGAAGAGCGCACCCGGCATTCCGGCAAGGTCCGCGTAGAGCGGTGATATGTCGGGGTCGCGGCGCTCCTCTTCGGACATTCCTGGCAGGTAGAGGTCGAGCGGAAATCCCGTGCCATCGAGTATGTCGGTTCCAGGAGTGATCCCTACGCCGCGCTGACTAGGCGTACGAGAAAGGTCGTACGCTCCAAACACAAGGTTGGCGCCAAGAAAGCGATCCGCGGCCTGGTGTTTGTCCCTCATTCGGAGCAGTGTGACGGCGGCGAGATGCGCGCCGGCGGATTCGCCTGCGATCAGAAGCCGATCAGAGCCGAACTCTTCTAAGCCGTGTTCGAGGAGCCAGCAAGCAGCGGCCTCGCAGTCATCTGGGCCCGCGGGATATGGGTGCTCAGGCGCCAGCCGATAGTCGACGCTTACGACCGAGACATTGCACTTGTCGACAATCACCTCGTGCAGCAGGTCCATCATCTCGGGTGAGCCCGCCATCCATGCGCCGCCATGGATGTGAAGGAGTAAACCCTCTGGCTGTTCATGCTTGAACACACGCAGCCGGATCGGCCCGGCAGGCCCCTCAATTGTACGATCCACCGCCCGGTCGGACGGGGGACCGCCAAGACTCACCTTGCGGTGCGCAGCGACCCGCTCCTCGAGAGACAGGGTCGCCGTGGCGGTCTCCTGCCAGGGCACGGACGCGATGAACGTCGCCGCCTCTTCTCGGAGCTTCGGCCGAAGCGCCTCGAGTTCGTTGTCCCAGAGCGCCATGCCAGCGGAGCCTAGATGAGGGTCGGCCGTCGTCGCCTCTCAGCTGAGGATCGACCTCCTTCAGGTCGGGCACTCGCGCCGGGGAGGCCCCGGCGGCCACGTCCTCAGCTGCTCAGGCTGAGACCGATCGGCAGGGAGACCGATTCGGGACGGTCAGTAACTGCGACTCGAATGGTATGATCGCTGGTATGACCACTACCAAGATCGCTGTGAGCCTTCCTGCGGAGCTCGTTGAGCAAGCGCAACGCGCCGTGGCTGAGGGACGCTCTTCCAGCGTGAGCTCCTATGTGGCTCGAGCCTTGGAGGAGCAGGCGAAACTAGACGACCTGGCGTCGTTGCTCGAGGAGATGCTGGCCGAGTCGGGTGGCCCGCTTACGGCGCCTGAGCGGAAGGCAGCAGATCGGGCGCTTGGCCGGTGAGTGCGGCAATCCTCGACACCGGGGCACTCATCGGATTCGAGCGGAACGACCGAAGGGTCGTCGCGATTATCACCCGAGCCCTCGAGCATCACGACCCGCTTCTCGTGCCCGCCGGGGTAGTTGCCCAGGCGTGGAGAGACGGCAGCCGTCAGACCAGGCTGGCTCGACTCATCGGCTCTCCGCTGTGCGAAGTGCTCGTCCTCGATGACCGCCAGGCCCGAGCAGCAGGACAGCTGTGCGGTGTGACCAACACCACCGACGTCGTTGACGCTTCCGTGGCCGTCGCTGGGCGCGATCGGGGAGCGAGAGTGATTACGTCGGATCCTGATGATCTCCGGCGCCTCGATGGCCGCCTCGATCTCGTCACCATTTGACCATCCCCGGTCACGTCGTCGGCCGCTACGCCAAGCCTGCTCCGGAACGGATTGGCGCAGGGGCACACTGATAGGTGATGCCAATCCGCAGCTCCGTTGTCGGATACAGCAGAGGGCGGCGCGCCCGCAGCTGTTCAAGCTGAGGAATCTATCGACGCAGACAGAGTCGGACGCCGAAGTACTACCGTTCGGTGCCCTGAACGGCTAGAGCATGGCGAAGCATTGGCATCGCCCGAGGGGGGAGCCCGTCCTCGGGAAAGTACTCCACGTAGAGCAACAGAGCATCTTCGACCGAAGTGATCTGGCACTTGTTGAGCAGAAACTGGATGTCAGCCTCGTCTCGCCTTCCCCTACTTGCACGTAACTTCATAGCCAATAGCGTTCGCTCGTCGGCTACGACCACTTCAACGCTTCCTACCTTGAATACAGGTCGCCACTCCGGCCCAGTGGCTACGGGAAAGTACACCTTCACAGACTCGTCAAGCCAGTCCGGCTGCAATCCACGGCGTTCAGCCACCTCTGCGGCTACGGCCAGTACGTCTTCGGTCGGATAGCCAGACGCGTCGACATCGTCTGTCGAGAACCTCGATTCATATGCCAGCACCATGGCCGCACCGCCAACAAGGTATATCCGTGCGACCACGCCTCTCCGATCCAACTCTTCCGCGAGTTCTCGAAGCGCCCCTTCAATCTCGTCCCGATCCATCAGACACTCTCCAGTTCTTCCTTGGCCGCCAGCACGCCGTGGCGGACGAATGCGCCCGGGGCCGTTGCCAATTCCCACGCATGCAGTGCTCTGTTCTCGGAGAGATACCAGAACGGTCGAGTGAACCGCGTCTTCTCGTTGGTCCAACGAGGAGGCGCCACGGCATGCGTCGCCGATTCGTCTTCGACCACGGCGGCGATGAACGCGTCCCAACGCGTGTCACCAGTCAGGTTCGGCGGCGCGTCGACGAGGCGAGTGAAGTCGGCGACAGTAGAGGAGGAGAGTGCGTTCTTGAAGTCGATGACCGCCCGTAGGGCGGCGTCCTCGCGCAGCGCGGGCGACCATCCTTCGCCTTCAGCCCCGATCAAGCGGTCACGAACCCGGTTCGCAGTGGCGACGGCACTCCGGGGAAGCAGCAGCTCAAGTTCCAGCTTCAACTCGTAGCCTGCTGCCTCAGCCAAGCGGCTGAGGAGAGTGATCGAGGGCTCTCGCCGACCGGCTTCTATCTCCGCGATGGTTGGCTGGGGAACGCCGGCCTTTGCGGCTAGGGCACGCTGAGACAATGAAGTCCGCCGGCGGATGTCCCGCACCTGCCTGCTCGCAACTGACCTTCCATCCATAACGCCATGATACTGGAATACGTATCGTGTGGGAACACCCACATGGGCGAGTCGATCGATGCAGGTCGGCACGGCAGTTCAGGCTGAGGCTTGATCTTCGTTATCTGCTGCCTTGGTATCAGACTGGTATCATTACACTATGGCACTTACCGTCCGAACAGATGAACTACTCGAGGAAGCGCTGACCGCGCTCGCCGAAGCGGAGGGAATCTCGCGCCAGGAGATCATCCGTCGAGCCGTACTCGAGCGATACGAGCGTGCTGGCCATGGCGAGAGAGTCGAGCAGTCCTCACGCAAGATGATCGAGCGCTGGGGTGATGTACTTGAGCGCCTCGGTACCGAATGAAGGATGTCGAATATCTGAACCTCGACGACATCCTCGGACTAGTCCGGGCACTCGGCATCGGCCCGGTGCGAGATATCGGCCTCCTCGATTCAGCGACGGCAAGACCCCGTTCGAGCGCGTTTGGCGAGGATGCATACCCGACCATCACAGTCAAGGCCGCTGCCTTCCTCCATTCGCTGGTGAACAATCACGCATTGGTCGATGGGAACAAGAGGCTCGCCTGGCTGGCAACTGTCGTTTTCCTCGATCTCAACGGACTGAATCCGACTCTCACCGACAACGAGGCATTCGATCTGGTCTGGGAAGTAGCAGCATCGTCGGTCGATGTTGAGGGCATTGCAGAAGGGCTAAAGACGGGTAGTTGACCTCCCCACCGGCGGCTCACTGGCGGGCGTCAACTCTTAGCGTCCGTCGGGCTACGTACCGGTTGCTCTCCAGCGCGACTGGCTAGGTCGGCCAATGCGTGAGCAAGCACGCGATCGCGGTCGTCAGTCGCATGTTGATATCGCATCGCCGCCGTCTGCGAGGCATGGCCCGCCCGTCGCATCAACTCGGCAATGCTGGCTCCCGTCGCGGCAGACCACGTGAGTCCGGAGTGCCTGAGATCGTGGAACCTGAGTTCCCTGATGCCCACCTCATGATCACCTGCAGATAGTCGTCCTCTATCTCGATATTCCTTCTCACTCTGCTCATGAACCCAGTTTGCACTTTGCGTCTACGAGTTGTGTACTGATTTCGAGCCTGCGCCGTCGAAGGACCGCAGTTTCCACTTTGGGCTCGGCCACGAGAGGTGGGCATGATCGGAGAACCAGCACGTCCACGGATCGATCCGCTTCCGGCCGACGAGGGCGCGACTCGTCAACTCAACATTTTTCGGACTCTCGCACACAACGAAGCACTGTCCAAGGGGTTCTTTGAGTTGGGCGGGCACCTGCTGGGCGGCGGGGTCCTTCCGGTCCGGGAGCGAGAAATTGTGATCTTGCGTACCGGCTTCCGCTCCGGCTCGGAATATGAGTTCGGTCAGCACACGCGCATCGGTCGCAAGGGAGGCCTCACCGAAGATGAGATCGCTCGGCTGGCCGACTCGGGTTCCGGCCAGTGGAACGCCGACGACGCCGCGCTCGTGACGCTTGTCGATGAGCTCTGCGATGAGAATATCGTTTCGTAAGCCACATGGCAGGCGCTGAGAACGCGGTGGACTGACGCTGAGCTGCTTGAGCTGCTTGTGCTTGCCGGGTTCTATCGGCTGGTCTCCGGAATGCTCAACAGCATCGGCGTCGCCCTCGAGCCCTCCGTTCCCGGCTGGCCCGACGGCGTCGTCGGTCGGCGCCGTGCTCCGCGTCAGGAGCAGTCCTGACCGCGCGACTCGCGGGTCGTCGACTGCTCGTCGTAGGCGGCGGCACCCGCCACACTGACGACCAAGACGCACCAATGGGCAACGGTCGAGCCATCGCCGTCGCTGGCGCCCGACATGGTGCTGCGGTCGCGGTCACCGACATCGACGGCGACGCCGCACAAGTAACTGTCGACATGGCGGGCGAGGCTGGCGTCGCCAGCTACGCCCTTGTCTCAGACGCCGCCGACCCCGACGCGTGTGAGACAGCCGTAGCGTGGGCCGTCGACGTTCTCGGCGGCTTGGACGCGCTCGTGCTCAACGTCGGGATCGGTGTGGGCATCGGCCTGCAAGGCACTTCCCTCTCGGACTGGGACACTGTCTTCGATGTGAACCTGCGCTCGAACTTTCTCACGCTCAGAGCAGCTCTCCCGCTGATGAGTGAGGGTTCCTCGACCGTCCTCATCTCATCGATCGCAGGCCTGCGGCCGGGCAGCGGCATCCCGACCTACGACGCCTCAAAAGCTGCGCAGCTCGGGCTGATGCGGCAGGCCGCGAGGGAGGCAGCTCAACAAGGCGGTCGGGTCAATGTCGTCGCACCCGGGCTCATCGACACACCCCTTGGACGATTGGCGACGGCCGGACGGCCAAGCCGCGGCAAGACTCGCGTCCCGCTGGGCCGCCAAGGCACCGCTTTGGAGGTCGCCGACGCGGTCGTTTTCCTGCTTTCCGACGAAGCCAGCTACATCACCGGCCAGATCCTGGCCGTTGATGGAGGGCTATCCACGCTGACGTAACCACCCGTCGCCGAGTCACCGGGAACGGCCTTCGGGTGTTCTCAGCTACATCAGCTGAGGTGCAATCTGCCCAGCCCCGCGGGCCTCGCCGCGGTTGCCTGAGCCGATGCAATCTCGCCGCCGTCATCGGCTGGTCTGAGGAATCCAGGGCCCCAGGTCACTACTTAAATTTAGGAGGTGATCGGTCCGAACCACCGACGGACCCGCGTGGACTCCCACTCGTGCTTCTCCTCCGACAGCGCAGCACTTGGAGCGGTGAACTTTGCCACCGGGGTGTCGTACGACAAGAAGTTGACATCGATGCGCCCCACGAGGTCGTCGCCCAGCTCCACGTAGCACCCCGCCACCCCGTCGTAGGGCACGGGGTCGCTGTCGTTTGTGAGTTTGGCAATGAGGACTTTGGCGACCGTCGCCGCCTCACCCTCGGCGATCCCCCCGGCGCGTGGCACCGGTGCGCTCGTCACGTCGCCGATTGCGTAGACGTTGGGGAACTTCGTAGCAAAGGTGGCCGGATCAACCGGGATCCACCCGTCCTCGGCAAGTTCGGACGCGACGACGACCTCGGGGGCGCAATGCACCGGGATGCCCAGGAAGAGGTCGTAGGGCAGCTCGCGCCCATCGTCCACATGGGCGACGTGGTGCTCAGGATCGAGACGGGCCACCTTCGACCCGGGCCAGTACTCGATACCATGCTCCTCGAGGATGGCTACCAGCGCTGAGGACGTTCTCTGCGAGATCGGAATGGGTGCCGGCATCGGATTGACGAGATGTATGGTCGACGATTCACGCAGTCCGCGCTGAGCAAGGTAGTTGTCCACGAGTAGGGCGGTCTCGACCGGCGCTCCGGGGCATTTGAAGAACGGACCGAGGACACCCACGACGACGCCGCCACCTTTGAAGGCAGCAAGCGCATCCCGGGCCAGCTCAGCGCCGGCGAAGGAGTAGAACTCGACTCCATCTTCCGCGAGTCCCGGCGTCGCCGCCACGTCATAGTCGGCTCCCAATGCCACGACGAGGATATCGGCGTCGTAGGTGGCGACGTCGGTGACCACTCGGCGACTCTTGGGATCGATCGCCGTGACCGTCTCCTGGCGGAACTCAACCCCCGGCTTGTCGATGCCTCGGTAGGCGTTCCACACTTCGGATGCCTGGCGGCGCCCGAACATCACATCGAGCTTCGAGAAGCCGAACATGAAGGCACCGCTCTTGTCGATGAGGGTGATGCGCACCTTGTCGGGGATCGCCTCGGAAATTCCGGTAACGAGCTCGAGCCCGCCGAAGCCCGCTCCGAGAACTACGACGTGCTCAGTCATGATGGCAAATTAACAGAGCGATGCCGACAGCTTGCTCGAGAGATCTAATGCGCGATCGACATACGCCGAGACCCGGGTCGGGTCCTGTTGCGTGCGTCCATCATCGTCCTCCCCAACCAACCGGGAAGTTTGGCGGCGTCTAGGCATGCTGGCTCGAAGCCAATAGACCGGATTGCCGAATTCTGGGCTCGATACCTCTTGACTTACCTATCATCAATAGATAATCTGACTATCGGTGATAGGCAAACCCGCGAGTGCTGACCCTCGGCTAGCGACGGGCAAGCTCATGCCGCGACGCGAGGCAAAGGTGGCTGCAATCGTCGATTCGGCGTGGAAGCTCGCCCGGGAGCACGGGATCGCTGGGGTGTCGTTGCACGCCCTGGCCCGCGAGGTTGGGATGCGCCAACCGTCGCTCTACGCCTACTTCGACTCGAAGCTGGCGCTGTATGACGCCATGTTCGCCGACGGCAATCGGCGACTCATTCAACAGCTCGACCTGGTCAAGCTCCCTCGAGATCCTCGTGCTGCGCTCAAGAAGTTCTTTGCCGAGTTCGTCGCGTTCGCACTCGAGGACCCAGCGCGCTATGAGCTGCTCTTCGAACGTCACATACCGGGATTCACACCCTCACCGACGTCCTACGTCCTCGCCGAGGAAGTCTTGGCACGGGCCTACAAAGTGATCAATGAGGTTGGTATCACCAAACAGGGCGACATCGACTGCATCGTGGCCATGGTCGCCGGCTTGATGGAGGCGCAGCTGAGCAATGACCCAGGCGGCAACCGTTGGATCCGTCACCTCAACCGTCTTGTCGATCTCTATGTCGACGACGCGCTCGAAAGGAGCAGACAGTCATGATGGCAAACCCGATCACCCGTCCCGAGGCCAAGGTGTTGGCCGAGGAGGAGTTCAGACGCTTCGCCGACCTGGTCGCGTCCCTCACGTCTGAGGAGTGGAGAACGCCCACCGATTGCACCGGTTGGGACGCCCACAAGATGGTGCTCCATGTCCTCGGATCGGGCGATGCCCAGGCGTCATTCCGGGTGTTCGTCCACCAGTTGAGACGAGGCATGCCCCTCAACAAGGAGATCGATTCACACCACTGGGTCGACGGCATGAACGAGCTGCAGATTCGGGAGCGCACCCACCTCTCGAACGACGAGCTCGTGGCGCAGGTCGCTGCGGTGGGCCCGAAGGCAGTCAAGGGCCGGTGGCGCACGCCGCCTCCGGCCCGCTACATCCCCCTGCCATTCGGTCCGCCGATCGGATGGGCACCCCTCAAATACCTGCTCGACGTCGGCTTCACCCGGGACGTCTGGGCCCACCGCATAGATGTCCACGCAGCCATCGGCCGCCCGATGCAGCTCACCACCGATCACGACGGCCGCCTTGTCGCTGACATCGTGGCGGAATGGGCCCGCATCCACGGCCAGCCATTCGAGCTGGTCCTCGATGGCCCCGCCGGCGGGAAGTTCACCCAGGGCGTCGCCGGTGAGCGCGTCGAGATCGACGCACTGGACTTCATCCGCACCCTCTCCGGCAGGCTGCCCGGCAAGGGAGTGCTCAGCAATCCACTCCCCTTGTAGCGGCTCCATCACGACGCCCGCCACACTCGACCGGACAGGAACAAATCCAGTCAGCACAGCTAGACGCTCCAAGGCCGAAGTCCTATGGTGTCATCTGAGGCTCACGGAGCAGGAGATCCTATGTCCAGTACCGCGGAAAGCGAAGCCGCAAATGCCCTCTTTGCACCGTCCGTCGCCGATGACCCCCACGCTGCCTATCGCCGCATCCGTCAAGAGTGTCCAGTGGCTCGTACCGCCATGGGGGATAGGAACGTAGTCGTCATTTCTCGCTATGACGACGTGAACTGGGCGCTCCGTCACCCCGAGTACTTCACCTCGGCCGGAGGCAGCCTCAACCTTGGTGACCAGCCACTCATCCCCCTCGAGTTCGATCCCCCTGAGCACACGAAGTACCGGCGTCTGTTGAGCCCACAGTTTGTTCCCCGGGAGATCCGACAATTGGAACCCGAAGTACGGCGAATCGTCAGAGGACTCATCGACGAGGTCGCTCCCCGGGGGAAATGCGACTTCCACGAGGAGATCGCGACGCCTTTGCCATCCGAGCTCTTCATGGCGCTCATGGGATTGCCCGCTGACGATCTCCCTCTCTTTCTGCGCTGGCGGGATGATTCGATCAGGCCTTCAGTGGAACCGGGCGATTTCGAAGGCGCGGAACGCATTCGTATCGAGGTGGCCCACGAGATCAGCGAGTACTTTCGTGACCTCATTGCCCGCTGCCGGCTCGAGCCCTCGGACAGTCTGCTGTCTCGAATCGTTCACTCGTCGATCGATGACGAACCCTTGAGCGAAGCCGAACTCCTCGGCATCAGCCACCTGTTGTTGCTCGGTGGCCTCGACACCGTGACGGCCACTCTCGACTGCATGGTCGCCTTCCTGGCCACCCATCCCCAACACCGCCACCAAATTGTGAATGATCCGTCGATTATTCCTGCGGCGGTCGAGGAGCTCCTGAGATGGCTGACTCCGGTGATGGCCATCCCGCGGTCAGTCAAGGAGGACGTTGAGATCGGCGGGGTCCAGCTGCAGGCCGGCGATGCCGTCATGCTGGCGATCGGAGCAGCCAATGATGACGAGTCCGAATTTCCGGACCCCGATGTCGATTTTCTGCGTGACCCCAATCGCCATGTCGCGTTCGGGGGAAGCAATCATTCGTGCCTCGGCGCCCACCTTGCTCGGCTGGAGCTGCGGGTGACCCTCGAAGAGCTGCACGCCCGCATCCCCGACTATCGGATTCCCGAAGGCGTCGACATCCACTTCTCCCCCGGTATTCGTCAAGCCGATCAGTTGCCTCTCGAGTTTGAACCGGCATGAATCCTGATCCGATGACTTCAGATCTGGCCTGACAGCACCCAACGGTGACCTCACCTGCATCAGCTGTGGTGTGACTTGCCTATCTTCAGCTCAATCGGCTGAGACCCCGAATGTTCTGAGCCACAAGCGCTGGGACTGAAGCAGTCGTCGGGCAGACTGGCCGGTGAAGGTCATTTCTCCTGTGGGCGCATATTCCTGCGCTCATGTCCGGCGTTGTGGAGCAGGTGAGGGCAACGTCCACCGTGTACGTTTTGGGTCACTGAACTGGTCGGGTCACGGATGTCCTGAGTCAGTCCTGTGTGCTTTGAACCGACTCTCTGCCATTTCGAACTCTCGACGGACGGTCGAGAGGTCGTAGGGCTGCTCCTCAAGTGTCTCGGCATCCCACTGGCTTCGAGGCTTGGCAATGAAGTCGCCCCCGTACACGTGAATGGCCCCCGTGTACGTACGGGCTGGATTGTGCACAGCGTGGATGACGTCGTCCCCGAGCAGCTGCACGTCACCCTCCAGGAGCTCCTTGCCGCCCGAGCTGACGATTGTTTCGTCTCGACGGGTGTAGAACGCGTTGTCTTCACGGCCGCTGTAGATGCAGACTGCAGCCCACATGCGATGGTCGTGGGGATAGAGCGAGAAGAGCGGCGGCCAGACCACGTTGAGAACCGTGAGGTCCGGGGCGTTGTGCAGGACATTCAGACCTGCGGCTGGATTGCCGAAAGCGTCCACGAGTCTTCGGCTCGCCACAGCCCGTTCGAGAACCTCCCGAACAGCTCCCCGGGGGTCCTTCTCGGCGATGGCATCGATGCAGCCGACCACGAGCTGGTCCGTTGCGACCATGGTTCTCACCTTCAAAGAGGTAAACCAATTATACTACTACAACGTATAGGAACTTTACGACCATGTCAATGGACACGCCCTTGCTAACCACCCTCGTTCGGAGCCTCCACCTCGACATTCGTCGGCAGCTGCTCGCCGAACTGCAAGCCGCTGGCCATCCAACCCTGACTGCGGTCCACATGTACGTCTTTCAGAGCCCGGGACCTGACGGCGCCCGTCCAACGGAGCTCGCGGCTCGGACGAACATGACCAAGCAGGCCATGAACCACATTCTGGCCAGGCTTGAACGCGACAAGTACCTCGATCGGGTCCCGGCACCCCTCGACGGCCGCGGAACGGTGCTCCGCCTGACCGAGCGAGGACGCGACGTCGAGAGGATCATGGTCGAAGGTTCCTACAGGATGGAGCGAGATTGGGCGAAATTGCTTGGTCGAGACCGAGTGGAGGAACTCCGCCAAGCGATTCGTGAGTTGGACGCTGTAGCGACCGATGCGCCGTAGCGGCATAGCCGAATCAGACCTTCGAAGGCATAACATGAATGACACTCATGAGTGTCAATTGCTAGGGGAGGCAGGATGCCGCTCGATCTCGTCATCAGATCCGGCACCGTCATCGACGGGACCCGTTCGGCACCTCGCACGGCGGATGTCGCCATCGCCGGAGGTCACATCGTGGAGGTCGGCACGGTCGGGGCCAAGGGCCAGCGCGAAATCGACGCCGATGGAGCCCTTGTCGCCCCCGGTTTCGTCGACATCCATACCCACTACGACGGCCAGGCCACGTGGGATGAACGGCTGCAACCGTCGTCTGGCCACGGCGTCACCACGGTGGTGAGTGGGAACTGCGGCGTCGGCTTCGCCCCGGTGCGCCCGGACGACCGCGAGACGCTGGTCGAGCTCATGGAAGGGGTGGAGGATCTGCCCGGCACCGTGCTCCACGAGGGCCTGTCGTGGGAGTGGGAGACCATCGCCGACTATCTCGACGCCCTCGAGCGCCGTCGCTATGACATCGATATCGCCGCCCAGGTGTGCCACGGGCCCGTGCGTCTCTACGTGATGGGGCAGCGGGGTGCCGATCGCGAGCCCGCGTCACCCGAAGAGATCGCGGAGATGGGTCGCCTGACGGCCGAGGGCATCCGCGCCGGCGCCCTCGGCTTCACGACTTCCCGCACGTTGAACCATCGGACCAGCCGGGGTGCACCGACCCCGACGCTGACTGCGGCCCGAGAGGAGCTGGTGGGCATCGCCCGGGCCATTGGCGAGACGGGGCGCGGCGTGCTGCAGGTGGTCTCCGACTTCTCTGACGGCGACGTCGAGGGGGAGACGCTGCTCGAGATGATGCGGGCGTCGGGTCGGCCCCTGTCTATGTCGCTGGCCCAAGCGGCCCCCGGTCTCGGCTACCGCTCGCGGCTCGACCTACTCGATACCGCCCAGGCCGAGGGTCTCGCCATGCGGGCCCAGGTGGCGGCCCGCGCTGTCGGGATACTGCTCGGCCTGCAGGGCTCCCTCAACCCGCTGAGCCGGACGCCTTCGTATCAGGCCATCGCCGAGCTCCCGCTGGCCGACCAGGCCCGGATCCTCTCCGGCACCGAATGCCGCCAGCGGCTGGGGGCTGAAGTGAGGGAGAGGCACCTGCCGTTCCCGCTCGAGCATATTTTCGAGCTGGGCGACCCCCCCCGACTACGAGCCACGGCCCGATGCCAGCATCGTGGCCAGGGCCCAACGGTCCGGCCTCGACGCCCACGACCTCTACATCGACCTCCTGTTGGGCGATGAGGGTCGCGCCCTGCTCTACCTGCCCTTCTTGAACTACTTCGACGGCAACCTCGACGCGGCTGCAGAGATGCTCGCTCACCCGCACACGGTCCCGGGCCTCAGCGACGGCGGCGCCCATGTCGGCACCATCTGCGACGCAAGTTTCCCGACGTCCTTGCTCACCCACTGGGGGCGCGACCGGGAGCGAGGCACGACCTTTGCCCTTCCGTTCCTGGTCCAGCGCCAGAGCCGAGCCACGGCCGAGGCCGTAGGCCTACTCGATCGTGGGCTGCTCGCACCCGGCTACAAGGCCGACGTCAACGTCATCGACTTCGAGAACCTGAACCTCATGCCGCCGCTCATGGTGCACGACCTCCCCGCCGGCGGCAAGCGCCTTGTCCAAGGTGCACATGGGTACCTGCACACCATCGTGTCAGGCGTCAAGACCTACGCCGACGGCCGGCCCACCGGTTCTCTCCCCGGCCGCTTCGTCCGCGGTGAAAAGCCGCAGCCACGAGAGGGGGCATCGCCATGAGCGCCACCCCCCGAATCCTCGAGGTCCAGTGCGAGTGGACGTCGACCGATGTCGCGGACGAGGAGCTCTGGACCGAGCGATTCGACGACACCGAGCAGGCCGAGCTCGATGCCGCACTGCGCCACGCCGTGGCGATATCCGACGACGTGCTCGCTCTCGGGTGCGACGACTTTCCGCTCCCGACCCTGCATGGCCGCCTGCTTGGCATTGAGGACGAACTCATCAACGGGAGAGGGTTCGTCCGACTGCGCGGCCTCGACCGCCGGGCCTACACGCAGGTGGAGATGGAGATCCTCTACTGGGGCATCGGCACCCACCTGGGGTTGCCATGGGCCCAGAACAAATACGGCCACGTGCTCGGGGACGTCACCGACCAGAACAAGGGCATCGACGATCCGACGGCGCGCGGCAACGAGCTCGGTGGTATCGCCCTGCCCTTCCACTGCGACGGTTCCGACCTCGTCGGCCTCATGTGCCTCGAGAACGGTCGCCGCGGTGGATTGTCCGCCGTGGCCAATTCGGTGCGCATCCACAATCAGCTGGTGTCGGAGCGACCTGACCTTGCCGCCGCGCTCTACGACCACCTCCCGAACGACTTCCGGGGCGAGCAGGCGGACGGCGGTAAGCCCTACTACCTGGTCCCTGTCTTCACCGAGTGGGAAGACCGACTGTTCGTTCGCTGTATTCCGCCCCACATCTTCGCTTCGCAACGCCACCCGGAGACTCCCCGTCTCACCGACGTGCAGAAGGAGGCGTTGACCGCGGTCGTCCAGATGGCGGACGACCCGGAGAACCATGTCCTGATGGACCTGTTGCCGGGCGACATGCAGTTCATCAACAACTACCACGTATTCCACGGTCGTACGGCCTACGAGGATGACCGCACCACCGGCCACATTCGGCACCTCAAGCGGTTGTGGCTCGAGACGACGGTGCTCGAGAGTCGCCCGCCCTACTTCGCCAACAACCGCACCCACTGGTCTGAGCACCGCACCGCCAGCCGCCTCCAGGTCAACTGAACTCCTTTCGGTCGGGTCAACGGGAGTGAGCCGCTACCGCCACCCGAACGCGGGCCGGCGCCAACGGGGCGAACGACCCTGGGCAGAAGGTGAATCGCGGCCGGGATGAGGAGCTGGAGGTAGGGGGGCCTACACGCTGGAGCGGGCACACGATCGCGGTGGAAACAATCCCAGCGGCGAGATCACTTTGGGGTGCCAGGCACATCGAACATTCGCCAATTCGTCTGGTTGGGCTGGCCATCCTTGCAGCCGCAATTGTGATCGCCGATGCGGTCCCGGTCAGTTATCCCTTGGCTCCGGCAGCGGGAATCCCCCCGGGACACCACAGGTTGACCGGCACACCAGCACACGGATTGGGCATGGTCGGCAAAGTGGGACCGGATGCATCACCACCGCGCTCGGCTGGGGGTAGCCGGTACTGCACCCCGACAGCACGCCTGCGTCGCACTCGGCCTGGACCAACAAGTTGACGTCGGTGTTGGTCCCGAGGAGGGCGGTTTTCGGCGTCTTGGTTCCACAGGTCGACGGGTTGAGGGTGGGGTCGGAGTTGGCGCTCACCGCCGGGCCGAGGGCGGTGGTGAATGTGGAGTCCCAGCGGGTGTTGCCCGAGAAGCAGTTGCTCGGTTCGTGGCCGGCGATCAGGAGGTTGCCATAGTCGGCGTTGGTCGGATTGCCAAGGGTCCCGTTGCCGGAGAATTTGTTCTTGACCAGCGCGTTGCCCTCGGGGTCGTAGAGGCACTGGATGGCGTTCGGAACGGGCGGCGCCGACAGTACCCCGCCGGTGCCGGTGCAGGTCTTGCCCCCGGACGACGCGGTGGTGGACGGATACGGGACGAACAAAATCCCCCAAGCGCCGTTGCCCACGAACCGGTTGTTCATCACCGTGTCGTAGCGACCGCCGGAGATTGTCATGCCGGTGCCGGTGGGGCCGAGGCCCGCCGAGCCGGTGACGGGGACATTGGGGTTGTTGTTGTCGGCGACAAGGTTGTTTTGGAAAACCCAGCAGGAGGTGGTACCCGTGATAGGGCTCGTCCTATTTCCGGGACACCGGCCGTCCTGGGGAGGCGGTGGGTCGCCGGCGAGCTGGGTGTTGGTGTCCAGGCCATCCTTGTTGTTGTCGAAAATCGAGTTCTGGATGACGAGCGAGCCTCCGGAGTTGGTCCCCGAGTAGCCGAGGGCATTGTCCTCCATCCAGGCATTGTTGACCGTGGCGTCGCACGAGCGCTTGCATGCGCCGATGTAGAAGCCGGAGTCGGAGAAGTTGTTCGCGTACAGCTGATTGAGTGTCCCGTTGGCGGAGTTGGAGGCGAAGATGCCATAGAGGGCACACGTCGAGCACGCAGTCGGGAGGGCCGGGTCGGAGTTGGCGAAGTAGCTGGAGGTCGCCGTGAGGTAGCTCCCTTCGTACCCCTTGAGCCCGATCGTTCCGGAGCCGGCGTTGCCATTCCACCAGACCTCGTTACCGGCACTGCCCGAACCGGAGATGAAGTTGCAGACCGTGAGGTTGTCGACGCTGACGTTCTTCGCCTTCCAGATGAGAATTCCGTTGCGGCCGTCGCCACCGAGAGAGTTCTGGTCTGCCGGCGAAGAGCTGCAAGGCGTCTTCGCCGTGGGGAGGGTTCCGTCGACGATCGTCGAGCTGCGGTCCATGCCTCGGAGGGTGAGGCCTGGCGTCGAGATGTCGACGCCGCCGTACCAACCGTCGGCCAGGTCGGCGGGGCTCGGCGCGTTGACACCGGTGTCACCGACCTCGTGGTAGTCGCCCGGGGCGATCAGAATGGTGTCACCCTTACGAGCCGCATCGACCGCGGACTGGATCGTGGAGAATGTTTGGGCGGCGGGGGTGGTGATCCCCTTGTAGGTGCCTACGTAGAGCACCTCCGCGGTACGTGCGGCACCCGAGGCGGTCGTGGCACCGGTAGTGACGAGTGAGGCCCCGAGCAAGGCAAGCGCTACCCCCGCAACCGCGACAACGGACAATTTCACGGAGTGACTCCCCCGACCCATGTGCATCCCCCTCCGATAGTGAGGAGGCCGGATGGCCCGCTCAGCACCGGAAGCTACTACTCGAAGCAACCTTCCGGCACCAGGAGGATAAGTCTGTCCGTACCTCAGGGCAACCCTCGAGTGGCTCCTAATTTAGGAATGCCGGGAGGCCTACAGGACCCATCGACGAGGTTGCTCCCCGCGGGAAGGGATTCCCGAAGGTGTCGACATCCACTTCTCCCCGGTGTTCGTCAGGCCGATCAGTTGCCTCTCGAGTTTGAACCGGCATGAATCCTTATCCGATTCCTTTAGCAACGGACCACGGCCAACACAGCATCTTCGATGACGGTGGACCATGTCCCGGACCTGATGTGTCTTCCAGCAAGAACACGTCGCCCGGTCCCCAAGCCCTGGTCTCACCATCGACCGTGGTCTCGCCTCGCCCGGACAAGACGAACATCCATTGCCGGGCCGGAGCCGGGTGCGCCGGATC
Source organism: Acidimicrobiales bacterium (assembly GCA_015478655.1). Taxonomy (GTDB): domain Bacteria; phylum Actinomycetota; class Acidimicrobiia; order Acidimicrobiales; family RAAP-2; genus Bog-756. The sequence goes on from JADMIJ010000050.1 coordinate 23,875, forward strand.
CGTCCAACCGGCAGCGAATCGAATGAACAGCAACTCCCGGACGGGGACTGCGTCTGAGACGTCAAGGGGCGGCGCTGGTGGCGCAAACATCGCGCTGGCAAACGGAGTCTCACGATCCTGAAGGCTGTCCGGCCATCCTCATCGTTGTAGACGTGGACGTAGTTCATCGGATCTGTCTACCATCACCGATCAATCTGCAGGCGCCAGGCAATCGGTGACTGGGTGCGCCTCCAGCGTCCGGGACAAATGGAGACAGAGCCGTTCGAATCCACACCGGTGTCGGAAGCGAGTTGGATTCGATCTGGTAGAACCGGGTTGTGGACGACTACGAAGTTCTGTGGCTCGATGGCGCTGAACAGATCTCCCAGGCGGCGGGGGTCACCGCTCGGGCGCTCAGGGGCAGCCCGAATTCCATGTCGGTCTCCAACGATCCCTTCGTTCGCCTGGAGATGCTCTACAACACGTTCGGCGGGATGCTCGGCGATGCACGGGTGGCCGGTGTCCGGCGCGGCAACTGTGTGCTTGGCGTCGCCGGCGCCGTCCAACCGGGCCGTTGCATTGACTCCATGCTGCCGGTGGAAGTCAGGACTCCGGATCCACCTTCGGCAGGCGCGACCGATGCCGAGCGGTTCTTGTACAGCGGATCGGTCATGGCCGAGCACGACCTACTGGAGCCCCACTGGCACGTTGGCCCCGTCGGCGTTGAACCGGGTTTCCAGGGTATGGGCTTGGGAAGAGCGGCCATGAGACTTCTCTGTAACGAGTTTGACGAGCATCGACGACTGGCCTGGCTGGAAACCGACAAGCCGGAGAACGTCCGGTTCTACATCGGCCTCGGCTTCGAGGTCGTGGAAGAGGTGCCGATGCTCACCTCGCGCTTTTGGTTCATGCGGCGTAAAGCGCAGTGAGCCTCGCCATGGTTGAGTGGCCCGGGTAGCGTCAAACCTGTCCGTAACTCGGTACACCTGCCCTGACCCGCTTGGAGTTGCCATGACCCTTGACCCTCAAGCTCGAGTGCTGCTCGACCAGCTCGAAGCGATGGGCGCGCCGCCTCTGTCGCAGCAGACCCCCGAAGAGGCGCGGGCCGGCTTCGCCGCGCTGGCTGCCCTGGCTGGGCCACCCGAGGATCCGGTTCCCACGGAGGACCGGTCGGTGCCCGGCCCTTCCGTGGACATCCCCGTGCGCATCTACCGCCCGGAAGCCGACCGCCCACTACCCGTCGTCGTCTACTTTCACGGCGGTGGCTGGGTAATCGGCGACATTGCCTCCCACGACACCACCTGCCAGCGGCTGGCCTCTGGGGTGCCGGCCATCGTGGTCAGCGTCGACTACCGGCTGGCACCCGAGCATCGGTTCCCGGCGGCAGTCGAAGATTGCGACGCCGCCACCAGTTGGGTGTCGGCCCATGCAAGCGAGTTCGGCGGCGACCCCGCCCGCTTGGCGGTAGCCGGCGACAGCGCCGGGGGCAACCTCGCCGCTGTGGTGGCACTCCACGCTCGCGATGCCGGCGGGCCGCCAATCGCCTTTCAGCTTCTCATCTATCCGGGCACCGACATGACGCGCTCGCTCCCCTCGCACGCCGAAAATGGCACCGGCTATCTGCTCGATTCCGACACCATCGGATGGTTCATGGACAACTACCTCGCAGGCGCCGACCCCCGACACCCGGACGCCTCCCCGCTCTTCGCCGAGGATCTGTCGGGTTTGCCGCCCGCACTGGTCGTCACAGCTGAGTTCGACCCCCTGCGCGATGAGGGGGAGGCGTACGCCGAGCGCCTTCGTCGGGCCGGAGTCATGGTGACGACGTCCCGGTACGACGGCATGATTCATGGGTTCTACGGACTCGACAGTGTCTTCGACGCCGCCAAGCGCGCCACCGGCGAGACAGTGGAGGCCCTGCGCGACGCGCTGGCCTGACGATGGGACAATTGAGGGACCGTGGCGGCCAGTCGCAGGCATCCTCGGCCGTGACGGCGTCTTCGACTCCAGCTGGACTACGGCTCCTTGTGGAGGCCGTCGAGGATTGTGTCCAGCAACCGTTTGCTCTGATCCACGGACAAGGTGGCGTTGGTGCACATGGGTCCGACCAATTGCATCAGGTCCGACCCGTCCACGTCGGTCCGCATCACCCCGGCCCGCTGTGCTCGCCCCACGACGAGCTCCATGGCCTGCCGGATACGGTCCATCATGTCCACCCTCAGGTCCGGATTCTTGTCGAAGGCCTCGCGAAGCTCGTTGAGGAAGGTCCGCTTCCCCTGGGCGTACCTTACGAACGCCTCGAGGAAGGCCACAGCCGCCGGCCAGGGCTCAAGATCTGCTGAGACCTGCTCCGCGGTGTGGACAAGATTGTCGACGTCGGTCCGGTAGACGGCCTCGACCAGGTCGATCCGATTGGGGAAGTGGCGGTACAGGGTACCGACGCCGACGCCCGCCCGGCGGGCGATGGCCTCCATTGACGCGCCTCCACCCTCTTGGGCGAAGACTTCTCGGGCGGCCACGACCAGGCGCTCGTAGTTACGGCGAGCGTCGGCCCGCATGGGTCGACCGGACCCCGCCGGCTCCGTAGGCCCAGCCGGAATGGGGGCGTCCACCTCAAGGTGCTGCCTGGCCACGTCAATCAAGCCTTTCTGAACAAATGATTTGCTAAACGGAAGGACCCTCCGTATAATAACCGGAGGAAGCTTCCGATTACCAGGATACCATCGGAAAGGTCGTAGTCAATGCCCTCAAACCTCCTCAAAGCGCCGCGCCCCCAAACGGCCTCGACCCCCTCAGGGGGACCGCCGGGGGCGCTCCGGCGCAACCTCGGGAACCCGTCCCTGCTCCTCTTCGTCATCCTCACCGCCCAGCTGATGGTGGTGCTCGACACGACCATCGTGAACGTCGCCCTCCCGCACATTCAGCAGAGTCTCGGATTCTCATCCAGCGGCCTGTCCTGGGTGCTCAATATCTACATCCTGACGTTCGGCGGGCTGTTGCTCTTGGGAGCACGGGCCGGTGACCTGCTGGGTCGACGCCGGGTCTTCCTCACCGGCATCGCACTGTTTACCCTGAGCTCACTGGTAGGAGGCATCGCCACGACCGGATGGATGCTGCTGGCGGCCCGCGCCGTGCAAGGCATCGGCGCAGCACTTGCTGCACCCTCCGCGCTGTCGCTTCTCACCACCGCATTCGCCGAGGGGCCGGCACGGGTACGGGCCATCGGGCTCTACACCACAGTGTCGGCTGCCGGCGGGGCAACAGGCCTCGTGGCCGGAGGGCTCCTCACCGATCTCGTGTCATGGCGCTGGGTCATGTTCGTGAACGTACCCATCGGGCTCGTCGTCTGGATGCTCGGACGGCTCGTGATCGCCGAGACGGCGGCCTATCGGGGCCGGTTCGATGTGGCCGGCGCTGTGACCTCGACCCTGGGAATGACAGGGATCGTCTTCGGCCTCGTCGAGGCTGGGTCCAATGGCTGGGGCAGCCCCCGCACGATCGCTTCACTCGTTGTCGGTATTGCTCTGCTGGGCATCTTCGTGCATCACGAGAGCCGCGTCGAGGAGCCGATCCTCCCATTGCGGCTCCTTACCCATGCCACCCGCAGCTCGGCCAACGTCGCCCGTGGCCTCTTGTATGCAGGGATGTACGGGATGTTCTTCTTCCTCTCCCAGTTCTTCCAGGATGTGCAGCGGTTCTCTGCACTCGTCGCCGGCGTGGCATTCCTGCCCATGCCCACCTCGGTCTTCCTGGCGTCTCAGCTGACCGGCCGTGTCCTGGTTCGACGGTTCCCTCAGAAAATGGTGATGATGGCCGGTGCCACGGTTGTCACCTTGGGCCTCCTTCTCGCGACCCGGATCCAACCGGGAACGGGATACGGTCAGATCGTCGTCTCCATGGTGCTCACCGGCGCCGGCATGGGAATCTCGTTCGTGAGCCTCACTTCAGCATCGTTGGCCGAGGTGGCACCAGACGATGCTGGGGCGGCTTCCGGACTCGTCAATGTCTCCCAACAGCTCGGCGGCGCGCTGGGACTCGCCGTCCTCGTGACTGCCTTCGACGCGGTGACGAGTCACGCTCAGCTGGGTGTCAGGCACCTCGCCGGCACAGGATCCCTTGCTCATGGGAACGCCATACTCGTCCACGGTCTGGACTTCGTCTTTGGGCTGGGCGCCCTATTCAGTCTGGCTGCGTTGGCCATGATTGCGTTCGGCGTTCGTCCGGCACGCCAACCGGTGGAGGCGATGATCTCGGAGTGCGACGACCCTGACGAGGCCACCTTGTTGTTAGAGGAGGTCGGATAGTCGGTGATCAGGATGGCACGGGCTTCAGTGTGTCGGCATTCGAATCATCAAGTCCTTGCCCTTGAGCGGACCGTACTCAGCAGAGTGGCGTGCCGTTCGAACAATTCACTTACAAACCAACGTGCCCCCTTCATGGTGCGCCCTCTCAGGTTGACGCGTGGGCAAGGTCCATCTCCCACCACAAGAAATTCCTCGACTGATCGAGGATTTGTTGACGGTGCTCGGTGTAGGGCACATGACAAGTCTCGTTCCAGGACTCAAGGAACGCGTCAAGTCCCAGCGCCTTTGCCGAATTGATCGTACTGACAGCCCACGAATACGGAACCAGTGGGTCGGTCGTGCAGTGGAAGTCGAGGGCCGGGGCGTCGCCAGCCGAGACTGTGCCGACGGCGACCTGCGCACCCGAAAGCGAGACCGCTGCCCGAACGCTCGCCGACGGATCCTCAGAGGAGGAATAGCCCACGTTTAACGCAGTGATCGCACCGGCGGATGAGCCGCCAATGGCGATGCGGTTTGGGTCGATTCCATATTTCACGGCGTTGGTTCGAAGGAAACTGACCGCGGTCTGTGCATCAGCTGTGGCCTCCTGAATCGCCGGAACGCAATTAGAGAGGGATCCCGAGCAGCCCGGTGACTCAAGCCGGTAGTCGATTGAGACGTTCAGATACCCCTCCTTGGAGAACGTGGTGGCCTCGTCGACGAGCTCCGGGGACGTCTTGGTGCCACAACAGAACGAGCCGCCGTGGACCCAAACAATCGCCGGCCGAGCTGTGACCTTGTCGCCCGTCGGCTGGTACATGTCGAGCTGCAGCGTGACGGTCGTATTCTCCAGATTGACTGCGCTTCCGTACTTGATGTTGCTTGTGACCGTTACGGCAGTGAAGATCGGGTCCCGGTACCGCACGGGGGCCGTGCCAAATGGCGCAATATTCGGCCAGTCGCATCCGGCGGCGAGGACCGCGAGCACAGCGAAGATCGGCAGCAACACCCGGGTTACGCGCATGATGGGATCCTGGTCCCACGCCAACCCGCCGTCAACTCGGATGCAGTCGGCAGCGATTGAGCCGTTACACCCAGTCCAAGCCAGCGGACTGGCTTGGACTCCGAAGTTCGACGGCCCTCAGGTCCACCCGTTCGTGCCCTCGGGGTCGACAATCAGGCCTGGCCGGCTCGATTCTCGACTTATCCAGCTGAGAGCCGTCTCAGGTTCTTAACCGTTGCAGCTGAGGTCGGCCGCTGGGAGCCCTGGCTATTGAGATGGAGGCTGCCTGCCCCACAACGGCGCGAGTGGGGAAGCGCCGGGAGGTGGTCAGACGGCTGGGCCGTCGGGGGCCGCTTGGTACCCTGTCGGGGGTGACGAGCCCGGACTCAGCGCGTACTGCGTCGGAATATGACGCGATGGCGGTTGAGTACGACCGTCACAATGCCAGCAGCGGCGCCAACAGCTACTACGAACGCCCTGCGACGATAGCGTTGCTCGGCGACGTCTACGGTAAGCGGGTTCTGGAGGTCGGCTGCGGTACCGGACCGGTAACTGAGTGGCTCGTTGACCATGGCGCTGCAGTGGTGGCATGCGATGTCAGCGCCGCCATGCTTGAGATCGCCCGCTCACGGGTCGGCGATAGCGCGGAACTGCATCACCACGATTTGGCTGAGCCGCTGACGTTCCTGGAAGATGCGAGCCTGGACCTGGTGGTGGCGTCGCTCGTATTCCACTACCTGCGCGACTGGGTCGCACCGCTGCGAGACCTTCACCGGGTGCTCCGACCCACCGGCTCTGTGGTGATGTCCGTACATCACCCGGCGTGGGACTGGAGGAACCATTGTCCAGAGGACTACTTCGCTTTCCTTCAGGTGTCGGAGGTGCGGGTCGAGCCACATACGGTCACCTTCTGGCGTCGCCCCCTGACCGCCGCCACCGACGCCGTCAGTGAGGCGGGATTCCTCATAGATCGTCTAGTCGAAGCCAGGCCGAATCCGGAGCTTGAGATGCGAGATCCGAGCGCCTTCCAGGAGCTGACGACTGGGCCCTTCTTCATGCACTTACGCCTGAGACCTGCACAACCGGACGGCAGCGTGGCTGGGATTGGCGGCAAATCTTCGTAATCCACGACGGACTGAGGCGCCCCGGTCACGTGTCAGCCGAAGTTGTTCAGCGTCGACCACAGCCAGGATCGAGGTGGCCAGTGGCTCAACGTTGGATCAAGTAGAAGTATTGACCACATCAAAGTGAGGTCCACACGGGTTCTCTCAGGTTCAGGCATAGTATTGGCCGCCCTCAAATCTGACGACTGGATCAATTGTGAGGGACCACTGCCTCGGGGGAATCAAGATGGGGCGCAGGTCCGAGGCATGATGTCGCGCACTGGAAGTCGACGATGGATTCAATGGAGGAACACATGAACATCCTCGTGGCAACCGATGGATCCGAGTCTGCGATCGACGCGGCTCGCCGGTCCATGGACCTGCTACGCCCCGGAGCTCACGTAATTCTCGTAGCGGTTATCCCCGAATATGAGGACCCCATGAACGACGCTGGGGGCATAGAGGGCCCAGGTATCAGCTACAAGCAGGCGGACAAGGATTGGAAGAAGGCAACGACCGAAGGCCAAGCCGCACTCGATCGCACCGCCTTGGTGCTCGGAAGCGAGGTGGAGGTTCGTCTGGTTCCAGACGACGAAAAGGCAGGGGCAGTCATCGTCCGAATCGCTAGTGAGATGACCGCAGACGTGCTAGTCGTCGGCTCGTCCAGCAAGGGTTGGTTGAGCCGACTCCTCGGTGGTTCGGTCAGCGACTACGTAGCCCACCACGCACCGTGTCCCGTCATGCTGATCCGCCACGACCACTGAGTGCAGGGGACATCGTTTGGTGGCCCCATCGCCGGCTCGGTGGGGCGGCTCGTTCGGAGTCAGGCGACTGATTGACCCTCCCGATGCTGGGCGATTGTTGTCCGTCGGGTCATTTCAGGGTCAAGACGTGGTAGACGACGAATGCAGGCCACACCACGGCTTTCATGAAGGCCAAGAGCACCAGCCAGAAAGTCCCAGAGTGCGTGTGGAGGTAATAGCAGAGCGCCCCGATGAACCCAAGGAGCCAGATGCCCCCGGCCCCGCCCTTCGAAGCGGCGCTGCTACCTGAACGTGGTGTGTTCACATTCGTGTCACTCATCGGACTCCCTTTCGATCCACCATTGGAGTCACAATGGCACCGATGGCTTGCAAGCAACAGGGTCAAACGCCACAGGGTCTTATCTGGGGTCCACGATGCGACACACCACCTTCTCGACGTTGACCGACTGCGATCAGTTCTTTGACGATAGGGGGTGCCCGCCCCAAGACACCCGGTCGTGGGCGGTGATCGACGGTGGCCAAATGGAACGAGTGGGACCGCCTCTCAGGGACCAGCTGCACATTCGGGGAGCATGCCAAACTGCAATCGCTTAGCCTCGATCATTCATCCGACCTCTGGCGAAGAGCCCCAGGAACTACAAGTTGGTTC
>JADMIJ010000051.1 GCA_015478655.1 Acidimicrobiales bacterium
CCAACGTCATGGACCGATGATGCCAGCCAGGTGTGACAACCACTCAGAACAGATGAAACATCATGGGCGGTGACGGGCGGACCGGACCGTCGCTTGGTCCGACGAACCCACTTCTCGTGGCCTCGAGATCGTGAGATCGACGAGCCGCCAAGCGGGTCGAGACCGCTTTCCCAAACCCCAGCAGCCCTAACCTCGATTCGCCGACCCACACGCTGATCTGACCCAACTCGAGTCGACCAGATCGCGTGGAGTGACCGCCACACTTCGAATGGGGATGACATGAATTCGGGGGGCGTGCCATGACGTAGGGTTCGGCGCTCGAGTGGGTTGTCAGCGCCGTCCGGCCGTATGGGGTGCGCCGGTCGCAGTAGCGTCACAGCACGAACCGGCCAGGGAGTCCGCAGAAGTTGGAGAGCTCCCGAGTGCATTCCCGGTGGCCATTCGGGCAAGGCGCGTATGGTCGATTTTCCGGAGCGGCTGAGCAGCGGACCCAGCGACCGGCAGGAATCGGGTGCGGATGATGCTGACGACAACGACCTGGTCCTCGGAGGTCAACCCACCGCACCACGGAGTGCACCGAGGGAGGAGGGTTCCCGCAGAAAGGAGAAGGCATTTCAATTGGGCTTGCGCCCCGTTCGCCGTGGAGTCGTCGCAGGTAGGGTACTTCAGTGCGCCGCCGAAAGAGAGAGGGACCGGAGCTGTCGCTGGTCGTCGTCTGCTACGAGATGGCCCGCGAGATCCCCCGTACAGTTCAGTCCCTTGCTCGCCCCTACCAACGCGGCGTCGAGTCGCTCGACTACGAGATCATCGTGGTCGACAACGGGTCCGAGACATTTCCCGACGTCGCCGCACTCCAGGCGCTTGCACCCGGCTTGACCGTGGTGCGTGCCGAAGGGTCGAGTGCGTCGCCAGCACGCGCCATCAACCAAGCTGTCGCTGCCACTCGAGGTCGTTTTGTTGGCATTGTTCTCGACGGGGCCCGGATGGTGAGCCCTGGCGTGCTCGCTCTGGCCAGGTCGGCGCTGGCGATGGATCGCAACGCACTGGCAACGCCGATGGCCTGGCATCTTGGTCCGGATGCCCAGGCTCGATCCCGACTTGCCGGCTATGACGCTGCAGAGGAAGACCGATTGCTCAACTCGATCGATTGGCCGGTCGATGGGTACCGGCTGTTCGAGATCGCTACGCCGGCCCCGGGAGCCAACCCTCGAGGATTCGGCGGACCGATGAACGAAAGCTGCTGCACGTTCCTGAGTCGGGATCGATTCGAGGCTCTCGGTGGCTACGACGAGTCGTTCACCAGTCCTGGCGGTGGTTACGTCAACCTCGACTTCTTCATCCGGTCGCTGGAGGCGCCTGATACCTCGCTCGTCGTGCTGCTCGGAGAGGGTTCGTTTCACCAAGTCCACGGCGGGGCGGCCAGCAACGCGAGCGATCCAATCGGGACAGACCGGGCGTTCGCGGCGGAGTACGAGAGAATCAGAGGGAGACCGTACATTCACCCAGAGGTGGATCCCATCTATCTCGGTCGGATGAGCCAAACCGCCGCCCGTTGGATCGCGGTGGGGTCGGAGGGCACGTGGACTATCTAGCCTTCATCGCCGAGCTACACGACAGGCTGCGACCCCGTTCCTACCTGGAGATCGGCGTGCGCAGCGGCGAGAGTCTTGCCCTCAGTCGATGTGAGAGCATCGGTATCGATCCGAATTTCGAGGTCAGAGAGGAGTTGAGGTCCCGAACGTCGCTCTTCCGATCCACCAGTGATGAGTACTTTGAATCACTGGGAGCCGGGAGTCCGTTCGACGGCATGCCGATCGACCTCGCCTTCATCGACGGCATGCATCTCCTCGAATTCGTGATCAAGGACTTTGCCAACGTCGAGAGGTACTCGGAGGGGTCGACGGTGGTCATCTTGGATGACGTATTGCCCCGTAGCACGGACGAAGCCGCCAGGGACCGACACACCCGCGCCTGGACGGGCGACGTTTTCAAGGTCTCCGAGGTACTCGCGTCAGTCCGGCCCGACCTCTCCCTTGTCCTGGTGGACACCCAGCCCACAGGATTGCTGCTCGTCCACGGGCTCGATCCGCTCAATCGCCAGCTGACGGAGCACTTCGACGACATCGTTCGCACCCATATCGCCTCCGACCCCCAGGTCGTCCCCTCCGAGGTGCTCACGCGATCGAGGGCGCTCACACCCGAGAAAGCCCTCGACCTGCCGGTCTGGGACGACCTCCGCTCTCGCCGAGGCCGCCATCGCCTGACCAGAGACCGCATCTCGCGTCTGGACGCCTCGAGCCGTCAGAGCCGGAGCTTCTCTCGCAAGTGGCGCCGGAGGACGCCACCGGACCGACAGACATGAGCCGGGCAGACGCTGATGCCGCGACGTTGAACTGCTCAGGTTCAGCGTCGGCCGCTCAGAAGCCTGCTGGCGGCCCGAATCGGCGCTGTCACCCGCCATGAGGTGGTGTGCCTCACCGCCTCCAGCTGGGATTTGAGCCACCTCGCCTCCGCCTCAGACTCCGTGGCCCGGACCGCCATCTCCTGATTGAACTCGAGCTGGGTCTGCTGCCGGACGAGCAGCGTCAGCGGGTCGAGCTGCATGCCGAGCGATCCCACGAGCTGCGAGACCAACTCGGGGAACCCGTGGCGCCCGTCAGTGGCGTAGACGACACCGAGGTTGCTGCCCCCGAGCCCGGGAGCGAGATCGGCCAGGAGCTGAAAGGCATATCGCTCGGGATGGGTCTCCAACAGGCGCGCCACGCCACCCTGGACGAAGGGCCCCCAGCGACCCCGACAATTGTTCAGGACCACGAGAACGTCCGGTCGTGCCTCCAACAAGAAGTCGAGATCCGCGAAGACACCGCGAGACGTGCGTTGGCCGTCCAGAAAGGCCACCAGCGCGCCATCCTCGGTGCCGATCGTTGCTGGATCAAAGTGGGCGATGGCGGCTTCGTGAGATACACCGTTGTCCCCAGACGCGAAGAGCACGCCGTCGAAGTACTCCACGGTGGCCGTGGGCTGGCGGAACTCGGCAACGATCCTACGAACTAAGTCCTGGGTCCCGACATTGGCAACCCGAGAAAGCTCCAGTCCTTCGTCTTCGGTCTGGCTGATCTTCTCTGACACCGACGAGTTGGTGGTGATGCTGACGACGCGGCGCACCAGCAGGTGAGAAGCGAAGAGGAAGGTCGAAGTCCCAATCGCAGAGCCGACATCCAATATCTGGACGGGTTTGTCGGCCCCGTCCAAGAGGCCCGCCAGCACAACCGCGTCACCGATCGCAACGGATGACGACTCAGCGCATGTCCGAGGTAGGCCTGGACACTGCGCGAGTATGCGGTCCAGATACCCATTCCATGCCCGGTGGACGCCGAGCGTGCCCGCAGCCGTGCTGAGATCATGCTCCATCGATCAACCACCCTTCGTCGAGGTATCCGATATCAGGGTGATAGACGCGTCCGATGCGTTCAGGGTCCCATTCGCGGGTCCCCGTCTGGGCATATATCCGGCGAATGGTCCGCAGATCGCGCTCGGCATGTTCGGCGTTCTTGGAGTCTGTCAGCATCGACAGGGGTAGGACGTAGTAGTTACCAACGATCGTAGGGACAAAGACCAACTCCGACTCCTCGGCAATCAGGTGAAGCACGAATTCCCAATCCTCCCAATATGCCATTGCGCTCCGGGGATCGACCGAATAGCCCCCGATTGCCAGTGCTCGTTGTCCGTCTACCAAAGCCAGAGCATCGATGTAGTTGGTGGCGGTGAGACGAAGCGTAGGGCCTTCGTTCGAGCGAATCCCAACAACTTCGCCCTCACAGACGTCGAGAAGGTTTCCATAGCAGTACGCGGCCCCAGTGTCGATCGCAGCTCGAAAAAGGGTCACTACGCCTGACGGCAGCACCTCATTGTCGGCGTCAAGGAAGAGGACATGGCTAAACCGCGTCAACTCGAGCGCACGGTTGCGGACCGCAGCCAGCCCACCGTTTTCCGCTTGGAGGAGGACCGAAACGTCATCCCAGCCGTACATGCCGTCAAGGGATCGCAGGAAGCTACCAGAGCCGTCTCGTGATGCATCGTCAATCACCAACACCTCTCCGGGGAAGCCAGCTTCCCGCATCGAGGCAATAGCAGCCCTGGCGCTCCGGATCGATCGCGGCAGGAATCCACGATGGTTCCAGTTCGGGATCGCGATCGTCAACCCCGTCGCCTTTCGGTTGGAACCCGACCCCGGAAACCCCTTCTCATTCGATGCGGGTGATGACTCCGGACTCCCGATCCCACGGTCGATGGCGGCAGCTGCCTCAACTCTAGACATCCGCGAGGAGCTCCCTCAGATGATCAACAAGGGTGCCGCGATCCAATGCGAACTCCCGATGTTCTTCGAACAAGTCTTCACCGGTCCGTTCGTTGGCTTCATCGGCTAAGGCTTGAACTGAGTGATAGGTGTGAGGCAGACCCGCCGAATCGGCAATGGCTCCACCGTCGATCTTGCACGGTATCGAACCAGCCAGCACGGCGTCCAAGAAGCGGAAGGACTCGTAGTACGGATAGTTGTGATGAGACCGCCACACGTAGAACTTGGTCTTCTCGAGCGCCCGTTTCAACGCCGCAGGACTCAACATTCCCGCTCCCGGTCGGACGGGGCGTACATCAGGCAGGAAGAGGAAACATTCTGGCCCCAGCGCCGACAGCAACTCATGGGAGAATCGTACGCGTTCCGTTGTCTGAGTGGCCACTAACGCCCACGTCAAGGAACGCGGATATCGGGGCTTCATCGACGCAATCTGGTCACATTCCAAAGGGAGGGGGGCATTGAAGAGAAATCGATAGGGCATATTCGGAAACTGGTGTCTCGATGCTTGATCGACGAAGCCGACATCGATGACCGCCTCGTACCCGATACCTCCAACGAATTGATCACGATACCAATTCGTCTCAACGCATTCGGCGAGGACAGCGGCCCGGAATCCCGACTTCCTCAACGGGGATAGGACCGTTCGGCCGGACAACGCACACTCGACCGGATTGACGACGAACGCCGTGACTCCTCGGATCCAGGAGGTGTCGCACTCATCCAGGTCAGCAGCGGAAACCAGCTTCGTGTCGATGTCCAACACGGACGCCGCCTGGTAGAGCCGGGCCGCCAGATGAACGTAGAATCGATTGCCTCGGGACGGGTAGACAACCAGTAGGCGACTGCGACCAGACTCAGCGGACATGATTGAAGTGAACTGACGCGGTCGGGGTCCACAACTGTACCCAAGTGGGGTCTGCTCCTGCCACCGCTGTAAGCTAGCGCATATCTCCTGGGGTCCACGATGACGAATGAGGGAAGGACTGGCCGCATGCCGGCAGGTCCATGGGTGACCGTCGTAGGAATGCACCGTAGCGGTACATCGGCAATCGCTGGCGCCATCGGGGCCCTGGGATTGAACGTGCCGCGTCCGCAAGATCGCATCGATTCGCCCGAGAGCAACCCGGAGCACTGGGAGAGCGAGTCGATCGTCGCCTACAACGATTCACTCCTGGAGCAGCTCGGTGGTGCGTGGGACGCGCCACCCGATCTTCCCGAAGGATGGGAGCACAGTCCTGAACTCGACAGCCTCGCCGACCCAACGGATGTCGTCTCAAGAGCTTACCCACATCCAGGTCCTGTCATGTGGAAAGACCCGCGCCTCTGTCTCCTTCTTCCCTACTGGCGTCTGCATCTCCCTTCCCCGATCACTGCCGTCTTCGTGTGGCGGTCCCCATTCGCTGTCGCCCGTTCCTTGCAAGAGCGCGACGGTCTTCAACTTCTAGAAGGTCTGGCGCTTTGGGAGCGCTACAACCGTTCCGCTCTTGAGGCCCTCGTCGGCTCGGACGTCTACGTGATCGACTACGAAGAGTTGGTGGCCGATCCCAAGAGGTCGCTCGAATCTTTGACTCGCTGGTTGACATCACTCGACCGGTTCAGCGACCATGTGGCGAGTTGGGACGTCGATCGGGCGGTAGCAGTCATTGCCACGGACCTCCGACACCAGCCGCCCAAAGGTGACGATCGAGTTCTTCTCTCCGATCATCAGCAACTCATCGATCAGCTGTTGGCACTCCCGGGTGGACACCAGCCCCTGGAGGTCGTCCCGGACATCGTCGAGTCCGATTGGACGAGCGCCATGTTGGAAGCTCGAAGGCAGCTCAACAGCCGACAACGGGAATTAAAAGAACAACAGTCCGAGCGGAACCAGGAGGTGCGAGCATTTCAGATCGAGTTGGCCCGGGTGAACACCGATCTGGCCCGGGTCAGCACCGAGCTGGCAAGGGTCAACACCGAATTCAAGACCGAGTTGGCTCGGGTAGAAGCCGATCGGGCAGACATCCTCGAGCGGCTGGCGACAACCAATGGCCGGCTCACCGCCATGCGAGCGTCCACAAGCTGGCGGGTGACGAAGCCTCTTCGTTCGACGGCGTCGTTCCTCCACCGCGCCTCCCGCCGTCGTCAAGACCCCGCCAACCGAGAGTCCGCATAGCGGACGGCGAGCGCTCGCTCAAGGAGCAGAACGACGAGGCTGTGGCGATGAACCCGGCCCGTGCGCAGCTGATCAACACCTTGTAGTGTCTCCGCAAAATACAGAGAGAGCATCTTGATGACCAACTATGCAAGGTTTCTCAATCGGATCTCATCGCTTCGCAGAGACAGTCCCGAATTGGGTGCAGCAAAGAAAGATCTCCTGCGAGACCCAACGCTTTCAACCAATGAGAAGGACCTTCTCCGACGAGTGGAACTTCGCCTGGATTCCTCCGACGAAATGTTCGTCGCGGGCAGGGCAGGTCACTACCTGAGTGTCGGTCTCTCAGCCATGCGATGCCTTGATGCAAGTCTGGAGAATTCGGATTCGATCCAAGGTCCGGCTCCCTCGATTCTTGACCTCCCCTGTGGACACGGCCGAGTGCTGCGCTTCATGCGAGCTCGCTACCCCTCTGCGAACATCACAGTTTCCGATATCGACCCTACCGCCATGCGATTTTGCCAGAAGACCTTCAAATGTCAGGGAGTGGTGTCGATACCGGACTTCGACAACCTCGAGCTCCCCGGACCCTTTGATCTGGTTTGGTGCGGGTCGCTCTTCACCCACCTTGCCGAAGAGGATTCCAAGGGTTTGTTGAGACTGCTCTTTCGAAACCTGTCGTCAAAGGGAACCTGCGTGATCACTACCCACGGCCAGCTAACGGTGGATCGAATCACGAGCGGACACGATACCTATGGACTCACTCAGTCGGCGCAGAAGGACACTCTGTCTCAAGTCGAAGAAACCGGCTATGGATATGCCGGCTACGAGGCAGGGGGCGACTACGGGATATCCATCGTGACGCACCCTCGGATGTTGGAGCTGGTGGCGGAGACCGGCACGTGGCATGAAGCGGCCTTCATCGACCACGGCTGGGACGGGCATCAGGACGTGTACGCCCTCCGACACAACTGATCCGACCGGCACGGGGTCGCTGGCGAACGACCGCCCTTCCGACTCCTGCGCTCCTCAGTTCGCTCGCACCCCTGTGATCGTGGCGCCCCCCAGGCTGCTTCCGGCCCGCCCTCACCCCGGAGGCGAATTGAAACACAGCACCAGGCTGGCACACTGTTCGGTATGGCAGCCCAGTACATCTACACCATGCGTGATCTGCGACGGTTCTATCCGCCTGACCGAGAGGTGCTGAAGGGAATCAATCTCTCCTTCTACCCGAGGGCCAAGATCGGCGTCATCGGATCCAACGGCTCGGGAAAGTCCTCACTGCTGCAGATCATGGCCGGCGAGGACGACGGATTCACCGGGGAAGCCCGTTTGACGGCGGGGTTCACCGTGGGGTTCCTGTCCCAGGAGCCCCAGCTCGACCCCACCAAGGA
Source organism: Acidimicrobiales bacterium (assembly GCA_015478655.1). GTDB lineage: Bacteria > Actinomycetota > Acidimicrobiia > Acidimicrobiales > RAAP-2 > Bog-756. Next base: position 7,883 of record JADMIJ010000051.1, read on the forward strand.
TGTCCTTGGCAACGTGTCCGATGGGATCGCTGAGACCAAGGGCCTGGTCGACAGGTTCAACGCCGTGTGCGCCGCCATGGGGGAACCTGACGCCGACTTCGACAAGCTGCTCGCCGAGCAGGCAGAGCTCCAGGACAAGATCGACGCCGCCGGGGCCTGGGATCTCGAGCGGACCTTCGATATCGCCATGGACGCCCTCCGGCTCCCCCCGGGGGACGCCGACGTGACCACCCTGTCCGGTGGGGAGCGTCGTCGAGTGGCCCTCTGTCGGCTGCTGCTGTCCAAACCCGACCTGTTGCTGCTCGACGAGCCGACGAACCACCTGGACGCCGAATCGGTGGCGTGGCTCGAGCGCACCCTCCAGGAGTACCCGGGGACCGTGGTGGCCGTCACCCACGATCGCTACTTCCTCGACAACGTGGCCGGCTGGATCCTCGAGCTCGATCGGGGCGCGGGCATCCCGTGGGAGGGGAACTACTCGTCCTGGCTGGAGCAGAAGCAGGCCCGACTGGCCGGGGAGCACAAGGCCGACCAGTCCCGCCAGCAGGCCCTGCAGCGCGAGCTCGAGTGGATCCGGATGTCGCCGCGAGCCCGCCAGGGCAAAGGGAAGGCACGCATCAACGCCTACAACGACCTGGTCGCCGAAGCCGAGGCGGCGGAGCGACGCGCCGACAAGCTGGAGATCACCATCCCGCCCGGCCCCCGGTTGGGCGACCGGGTGGTCGATGCCGAGGGCCTGGTCAAGGGCTACGGGGACCGGCTGCTCATCGACGGCTTGTCGTTTCTCCTCCCCCCCGGCGGCATCGTCGGCGTGATCGGCCCCAACGGAGCGGGAAAGACCACCTTGTTCCGAATGATCGTCGGCGAGGAGGGCGCCGACGGGGGCAAGCTCGAAATCGGCACCACCGTGCAGCTGGCCTACGTCGACCAATCGCGGGACCAGCTGGCCGGCGAGGCCACCGTATTCGACGAGATCACCGGCGGTGAGGACCGCATCGTGGTGGGCCATCGCGAACTGCACGGGAGGGCCTACGTGGCCAGCTTCGGCTTCACCGGCAGCGATCAGCAGAAGAAGGTCGGACAGCTCTCGGGAGGCGAACGCAACCGGGTCCAGCTGGCCAAGGTTCTCAAGGAGGGTGGCAATGTCCTCCTCCTCGATGAGCCCACCAACGACCTCGACGTCGACACTCTCCGTGCCCTGGAGGACGCGCTGCTCGGATTTCCGGGGTGCGCGGTGGTCATCAGCCACGACCGTTGGTTCCTCGACCGCATCGCCACCCACGTGCTGGCCTTCGAGGGAGAGTCCGAGGTCCGCTGGTGGGAGGGGAATTTCAGCGACTACGAGGAAGATCGGAAGAAGCGGCTCGGCGTCGACGCCGACCAGCCCCACCGCCTCCGCTACAAGCCGCTGGTACGAGACTGACATCGTCCGTCTGCCAAGGGGACGAAGCCCGAGATCGATGAGAGGAGGGCGATGACTGCCAGCCGACGGACATTCGCCAGCGACAACTGGTCGGGCATCCACCCGAGCGTGCTGGCGGCGATCGTTGCGGCCAACGATGGCGGCGACCATGTCCCCTCCTATGGGGCCGACCCGGTCACCACCGAAGCAACCAGACTGTTCCGACGGCACTTCGGTGACGACGCCCAGGTGTTCTTCGCCTTCAACGGGACCGGCGCCAATGTGGTGGGGCTCCAGTCGCTGCTGCGGCCGTTCGAGGCGGTGATCTGCGCCGATACCGCGCACATCAATGTGGACGAGTGCGGTGCGCCCGAGCGGCACTTGGGCAGCAAGCTCATCGCCGTCCCCACCCCCGACGGAAAGCTCACCCCCGCCCTGGCCGAGGCGGCGGCCGTCGGCACCGGGGACGAGCACCACGTCCAACCCCGGGTGGTGTCGATCACCCAGTCCACCGAGGTCGGGACCTGCTACCGGGTGGAGGAGGTGGAGGCGCTGGGTCGCTGGGCCCACAATCATGGGATGTGGTTACACCTGGACGGGGCGCGGCTCTCCAATGCCGCCGCCTCGCTCGGAGTGGGACTGGGCGCGTTCGGTGCGGACGCCGGGGTCGACGTGCTGTCCTTCGGGGCGACCAAGAACGGGGCCATGGGGGCGGAGGCAGTCGTCTCCTTCCGATCAGACGAGGAATCGTCGCTGCGCTACATCCGCAAGCAGTCCATGCAGCTGGCCTCCAAGATGCGGTTCGTGTCGGCGCAGTTCGCGGCCTTGCTGTCCGACGACCTCTGGAGGACCAACGCCGCCCACGCCAATGGCATGGCCCGGCGCCTGGCCGACGGGGTGGCCGTAATCGACGGAGTCGATGTGGCCTACCCGGTCGAGGCCAACGCCGTGTTCGCCTCGATCCCTCCCGAGGTGACCGAAGCGTTGCAGGAGCGGTACCCGTTCTACGTCTGGGACGAGGCCGCCCATGTCGTGCGGTGGATGACGTCCTTCGACACCACCGAGCAGGACGTCGACGACTTCGTGGCGGCGGTGGACAAACTGACGGGATCCCACCCGTCGCCATCGGGCTGAGGACTCCTCAGGTGGGCCCGCTGGTCCGATCCATCGGCGGCCGTCCCGGTCCGGGTGGGCCGGCGAAGGCCTGAGCCACCGACATCCACTCCCGGGCGCTGTCGCCCTCCACCTCGAGTGCGGTGTCGGCCAGGTTCCGCCTCTGGGTGACGACCAGGCAGAAGTCGAGAGCCGGACCGCGGACCACCGAGGCCGGTTCGCCGTCCTCGGACGCACCGATCTGCCACTGCCAGGGCTCACCCGTTGGAGCTACCAGGTGCACATCGATGCGCCCGGGTGGTGCCTCTCGGCCGCGGACCAGATACGAGAAGGTTCGGGCCCGCACTCCCAGGTGCGCCACGTGACGCAGCCGAGTGCTGGGCTGACGGCTGCGGCCGAGGGCGTCGGCCACGTCCTGCCCGTGGGCCCAGGTCTCCATCAGCCGGGCGGAGATGAAGGACAGCACCCCCATCGGCGGCCCGTACCAGGGCACCCTGGCGGCAGGATCGGCGCCGGCGAACGCCTCCACCATCCCCCGGTGGGCCTGGTCCCACCAGGCCAGGAGCTCATGGCCGTCCATGGCCCTCCCCTTGACCAGGTGCTCCTGCATGGGGTCCCCCGTCTGGGCCATGGCCAGCTCCGCCGCCTTGGCGAACACCTCGGGCTCGACCATGGCCATGCGCCCGGCGTCGTCGAAGAAGGCCAGATGGCTGATCTGGTCACGCACGGCCCAACCCTCGGCCGGCGTGGCCCGGTCCCACTCGGGAGCGTCGGCGCCCAACGGCGCCACCAGCTGGCGCAGGTCGGCGAACTCATCCTCCAGGTCGGCCAGCAACTCCGGGAGCGTCGTCATGCTCCGAGGCTACGACACGCCGTCAATGGTCGGCTTCAAGCCAGACGCGGCTGCCGGTGAGCACTTCCACCTCCGGGTGGGACCACACGAATCGCTCGACGGTGTCGAGCACCGCTTCCACGTGGCCGTGGGACCCCGCCACGGCGGCGAATCCGAGCTCGGTCCGCTGCCACCGATCGTGGTAGCCCACCTCGGCGGCAGCGACGCCGAAACGGGCCTTGCTCGTCTCGACCACATGTTTGACGACGGTGCGCTTGGCCTTCAACGAGCCGCTCTCGGGAATGTGGAGGTCCATGGTCAGGGCACACGCATGCAGCATGGCTACAGAATGGCCGAGCCCGCGGGTGGCTGCACAGTGCCCCCTCTCCGGTCGAGCGCCTTGTCGGGCCGGGAGTGGTCAGGCGGCCGCCCAGGCGCTCAGCTCGAGCTGCGCGCAGGCATCGCCGGCGGGGCGCCACCGAGTTCGCGCCCAGGGCCACCACCGGGGCGGCCACCCGGTCCGCCTGCACCCGGGCCGCCGATGGCAACACCGGTGGCAGTCACCACATTGGAGTTGTCCGTGCCGAAGACGGCCACGTGCTCACCGACGGTCACGTTGGCGATGGTCGGTGACGTGACGGCACGATCGTGGTACGTGGTCGCGCTGCTGACGTTGACGGTCACCGTCGTACCGTCTCTGCCGGTGATGGCGAAGGTGCCCTCGCCCACCGACTTGACGGTGCCGAAGGCCACCGGCGGAGTGCCGACCATCAGCGGGCGGTCTGCCGAAGAACCGGATGTCGACGAGGCGGAGGACGACGGTGACATCGCCCCGGCCACCGCTCCCCCACTCACCGCCAGTCCCAGAGCCATCGCCGCGGCTGTCGTCACCCGGATTCCCCGCCGCGATTTCTGCCTGACGGCCGGGAATGGTTCCGGCGCCGACCAGATGATCACTCCTTGTTCATCACGTTCGCTCATGTCCTGCTCCTTCGCTTTCGGTTGGTGTCAACCACGAGCATGAGGAGCGCGCCTGAGAACGACCTGTGGCTCAGGCCCGAGGTCCCTAGGAGGTCAGCGGCGAAAGGGTTACGAACGGCTGCGTGAGGTGTATGCGATGAAGGCCTCGACGACAGTCCAGGGCTCAGCCCAGCCGTCGGACCAGCGACCGCATGGCCCGGCACTCACCGGCTGTCATGTTGGGGTCGGTCACCTTCCAATCCACCACCGCCGGCAGCTGTGGCTTGACCGACTCCAGGTCGAACGCTGACAGGAAGGCGTTGACCAGCAGGCTCCGACCCGCCCCCAGCACCGCCGCCTTGACCCTGCCGGCGGGGATTCCACCAGAGGCGAGCAGCACCCACGTCAGCGCCACGTCCACTTCGCCGGCACCCCGGGCCGCGCCCGTCCAATCGATGACGGTGGGGCCCTTCGAGGTCAGGATCACATTGAGGGGATGCAGGTCGAGATGGATGAGACGGTCACCGCTCCCGCAGGGAGCCTCGGGAGCCCAGTCGGGGGCGGGGATCTCGTGCAGGCGGTTGTGCAGCTCCGCCAGGATGACGCCCTGTCGGCGGACGGTCCACGGCCGGCGACCGATGGCCGCCACCATCACGGGGCCGTCGACTCGTTCCATCACCAGATCGGTGCCGTCGTCGCTCACCTCGGAGACGGCGGGGACCGGATAGCCATGGGCCCGCGCATACTCCATGGTGCGGGCCTCGTCCTTCATCGACCGACCTCGTCGGGACCGGCGCAACACCATCGTCTCGCCGTACTCGAAGATGTCGGCGTCGCGCCCAGAGGCCAGAAGGGTCCCTGGCTCTCTCATGGCCACAACCTATCGAGTGGGGGCCGGCGGTTCCCGGTGATCGGCTCATGGGCTTGTTCGATCGGTCTGGTGCGCCTGCGGTGGACCCACGCGAGGATGGGGCATGTCGTGATCGATCAGCTCAGGCCGTGCGCTCAGCCGGCCTGCTCTCCGATCCGGAGCCGGCCATGGGGGCCCAGCGACACGCCCGAGATGCCGAACCGATCCGCCAGCAGGGCGGGGACATCCTCTAGGTTGACCTCTGTCATGGACGATCCTTGCCCCACGGGCCGCTCGATGAGCACGGCCTGCTCGTAGACGAAGAGCGTGAGGCAACGACCGGGTGTCCGTGCGCCGGCGAAGACGCCGGTTACGAAGGGGGACTCGGGGTGCGTGGCCGTGTACCAGTTGTTCACCTCGATGTCCACTGCCGGTACGGGCTCGGGGACGAACCCGTACATGTCGGTCCAGTTGCCGTCCTGGAAGACCTGGAGCACCTGTTCCGCGCCGTCCTCCGCCAACCGGTAGCGCCAGCCCGACTGCTCGCTCTCGACCCCGGGCTCGAAGGGCAGCGGGTCGAGCAGGCCCCCGCCGCCGAAGCCCACATCGGCGATCCAGGGTCGGCCGTCGCTCACCACCTTGAGCAACAGGTGGCCGAGCGGGCGGGGAGCGTCCTCGGGTCCCATCCGGACTCTCGCCAGCACGGGGACGACCTCATCGACACCGAGTGATTCGAGCGCTGCGAGCAACAGGAGATTGTGTTCGAAGCAGTACCCGCCCCGGCCGCGGGTCACGAGCTTGTCCTCGAGGTGAGCGGAGTCGAGGTCCACGGGTCGGCCCGAATAGGGGTCGAAATTCTCGAAGGCGATGGAGGTGGCATGGGCCCGGTGGACCTCTGCGAATGTCGCCGGGGCGGTGAGCCCGATGCGGGACAGATAGGCGTCGACGTCCTTGAGGGGAGCCATCGGGCTGACTCTACCGGCGAAGGCCGTCAGCGTCCGGAGGCGCTCAACCCTCCCGTCGCAGATAGTCCTCGATGGCCTGGGCTTCGATGTCGAGCCGGCGCACGATCCCGGGCACGATCCGACGCTCGGCCATCCGTCCGATTCCGGGTACCGCCACGACCAGTTCGCCGGCGATGCGCCGCACGCTGCCGGCTCCGGTGTCGGTGAGGGTGAAGTCGGCGGCACCGTGGAGTCGCCTGGGGTCCTTCTCGGCCTCGAAACGGAGAGCGCCGGAGTCCCCGGACCGATCGAGCTGCACCTCCTGGATCCATGCCAGGCGCCCGGAGCCGATCAGCCGTTGGGCGATCGGATCGAGGCTCCCGACGAACTCGTACCGGAGTCGCAGGGTGACGCCGTCTGCCTCCTCGCGTTGTTCGACCAATTCCGGCAAGCTCAGGTCGGGCAGTTCGAGGCTGAGGTAGAAGCCGGGTAAGGAAAGCAGCGCCATGACAGTTTGCGCCGATCCGTCGAAGCGATGCTCGGCGTGGAAGCGCACCGCCAGATCTTGTCACGGCCGGACAGATCGCAGCGGATGGCGATCAACGATCGGAGGTCCCCTCGGTCCGATACGTTGGAACAGAATCCATCCTTTCTACAACGACGAAGGAGAGTCCCTTGGACTGGAAGATCGAACTGGTCGCCATCCCGGTTTCGGACGTTGATCGAGCCAAGGCGTTCTATGCCGAAAAGGTCGGATTCAACGCTGACCACGACCACCGGGTGAGCGACACCTTGCGCTTTGTGCAGCTGACCCCTCCCGGTTCCGCATGCTCCATCACCATTGGAGAAGGAATTTCGGAGGCCGCCCCGGGATCGGTCCGGGGCATGCAGATGGTCGTCTCCGACGTCAACGCCGCCCGATCTGAGCTGGTTGGCCGTGGAGTTGACGTCAGCGAGGTCCAGGAGTTCCCCTGGGGCTTGTTCGTCTACTTCGCTGATCCCGACAGCAACCAATGGGCAGTCCAGGAGATTCCGAACCGCAATTGAGAGGCTTCGCCCTGACACCGTTGGCATGATGAGGAGCAGATCGATGCCTCGACCCGCATTTGACAGCTACGACCCGGCGGTTGCCGAAGCCATGCCGGCAATCACGAATCTCACCGGGATTCCCGAATACTTGGGCATCCGAATCACCGAGGTCGGACCTGGCACCATGACTGCCGAACTCGATGTTCGTCCGGAGTTGCTCAACCCGTTCGGTTCTGCCCACGGTGGCACGCTGGCGGCTCTCGTCGACCATGTCCTCGGATCAGTGCTGTACCCATTGATCCCCCGCGGCGCATGGGCGGCGACCACCGAGTTCAAACTCAACCTGCTCGCCCCCATCCACAAGGGAGTCCTGGTGGCCCGCGCCGAGGTCATCTCGCTCACCAGCCGCACCGCGGTTGTGGTCGTCGAGGCGATCAACGCCGATCGGCTCGTGGGGGCGGCTCAGGGTACGGTGACGATCAGCCAACCGAAACCGAGCCCCTGAGGGGCTGCGTTCAACCGGCCGCAGTTCGAACCATGGAGATGACGTCAGGCCACCCGAAGCCCACGGTCTCACCGACGACGGTGCGGGTCGGCGCGTCGACGAGGACGAAGAACGGATATCCGGTCACGCGATAGTCGGTCCACGCCTCGTCGCTCATGATCACCGGCACGCGGGTGATGCCGGCGGCAACCCGCTCGACCGCAGCCGGCGCGGTCGTGGCCGGGCCCTTCGTCACCACCACGGTGGGCACGGATCGGGGTAGGTCCGTCCGGTCACCGTCCCCGAGCCCCCGCCAGAACTCCTCGCATCCGTCACAACGTGTCGTCAGGAATGCCAACAGGACCAGCCCGCCGAATTGGCCCATGCAGGCTTCGACCGGGGTACCCGCGGGGCTGACCCCGACGATGTCGGAGGCGGGCCAAGGGGAAGGCGTGCCCACCGCGCCGGACGGTATGGGCCGGAGCCCAGCCACGAAGCCGGGGTCGGACAAGGGCCCGCCCTTTGAGGAGGAATCTGAGGAGGAGGTCCAGTTCGCCTCGTCGCGACCGGTGGGTGGCACCATCTGCACCGTCTCCGACGCCGGTGGCGCTACCGCGCCTGCGGAGTGCCGTCGTTGATGATCACGACGGCGTCTCCATTGCCACACCATCGGCACGACACCTCCTCGGCTGATTCGTCGAGTACCTCCACGTCCTCGACGGAGAGCTCACCACCCACCGAGAAATGGTGAAAGGCGCGGGTGCGGCGGAGGGTCACGACGTTGAAGCGGGTGAGGTTGCCGCATGCCGCGCAGCGATACCTGGTCACCCGGGCGCCACCCAGATCAGGGCTCGGAGACCCGGAATCGGCGTTCGACGCCGGTTCGGCGGCCTGAGGGGCAGGCGCTGACGGTGGCTCGGTTGGCACCCGCCACACGGTAGTCGGCCCTGCATGGGGCACCAATCCGGGGAAAACGAACAGGTGTTCGCTATCGTGGCGCCATGCAGATCGCCCGGCAAGGGTCCTTCGACGACCTCGGCACACTGCTGAGCCAGGTCACCTTCGTCGTGCTCGACGTCGAGACCACCGGTGGCTCTCCAGCCAACTCGTCACTCACGGAGGTCGCTGCAGCCCGGTACCGGGGAGGCGAGCTGCTCGGCACCTACCAGACGTTCGTCCGCCCGGACGAGCGCATCCCTCCGTTCATCACCGCCCTGACCGGGATCAGCGATGCCATGGTCGCCGATGCTCCCCGCGTCGGCGAGATGCTCCCGTCACTGCTCGAGTTCGTCGGCGGGGCCGTGCTGGTAGGCCACAACGTCCGCTTCGACCTCTCCTTCATCGACCACGCGCTGATGTCCACGGGCAGGGAGCGGCTGGCCAATGCCACGGTGGACACCTTGGCGCTGGCCCGTCGCCTGGTCCGCGACCTGGTGCCCAACTGCAAGCTGGGCACCCTGGCGTGCAACCTCCGGCTCCCCCACCAGCCCTCCCACCGGGCCCTGACCGACGTCCTGGCCACCGCCGACCTCCTCCATGCCATGCTCGAGCGGGCCGGATCCTTCGGGATCCTCGGACTCGACGAGCTGCTCGATCTGCCCCGGCTGGTCGGCCATCCCCACGCGGCCAAGCTCCGACTGACCACCCGCCTCCCCCACGCCACCGGCGTCTACTGGTTCACCGATGCCGCCGGGCACGTGCTCTACGTGGGCACCGCCACCGATCTGCGCCAGGGGGTCCGTTCGCTCTTCTCGGGAGAAAAGCGGGCGAAGGTCAGTCGGCTGCTCCACCAGCTCGACGCCGTTCACCACCGGGTCTGCCCGGGCACCCTGACGGCGGCGGTACTGGAGGGGCGGCTGCTCGGCGCCTGGTCGCCACCCTTCAACCGGCCGAGCAAACGGCGGCGGGCAGTAGCGCGCCGGGCCGACGGGCAGGGCGACCAGCAACGGGTCTCAGGGACCGCCACGGGATCGGCCCAACCGCCACCGACGGGCCCTTCGGCCCACGGGCGCGGACACCGGCGACGGCGAGCCTTGAGCGGAGAGGAGCTCGAGGGCGATCCGATCGCGTTGCTGGCCCCTCTGTGCCACCGATTGGCCGAGCTCGCGCAACAGCATCGATTCGAGGAGGCGGCCTCGGTCCGGGACGAGGCGGAGGGACTGCGTCGGCTGCTGGCTCGGTACCGGCTGGCGGAGTCGCTGCGGCGCGCCGGGCTGGTGGTGCTGGCCATCAACGGGGAGGGACGGGTCACGCTCGATGGCGGCCTGCTGGTCGAAGGCCGCGAGACGTCCGGCTCGGAGACCGCACCCGAGTCGGCATGGTCGTCGCCGGGTGACGATGGCCAAGGCGAGCGGGCCATCGTGGCGCAATGGCTCATGGCCCACGCCGAGCTGGTCCGCATCCTCGAGGTCGAATCGCCTGTGGGGATGGCCTTGCCGGCCCACCGGATCCCCCGATTGGAGGAAGTGCTCAGCAGCCAGGCTGAGGACACCCGATCGAACGCCGAACGGGACGGTCAGTCAGGGCGCGGCGCCCCGGCCCATGCGTCGACTGCTGCCTGAGATCAACCGGAGGACTCGTCGGCCGAGGCCGCTTGGGACACCCGGATCAATGAATCCAGCACTGCTTCGGCGCGCCCGTCATCGATGGCCTCACAGGCCAGCACGACGCCCGCGGGGAGATCGGCTGCCTGGCCGATCACCATCAGGGAGGCTGCGGCATTCAGCACCGCGATGTCGCGATGGGGCGAGGGCTGACCGCCGATGACGTCCCGGATGGCCTCGGCGTTGAATCTGGCGTCCCCGCCCCGAAGATCCTCGATGGCCGTCGGTCGGAACCCCAACTGAGCAGGATCCACCCGGTACCGGGACATCTCGTAGTGTCCGTCCGCGCCCGCGATGAGCTCGTGGACAGTGGAAGGCCCGGTGGTGCTCAACTCGTCCAGTCCATCGTCACCGTAGACGACCATGGCGCGACGAGCCCCGTTGGCGGCCAGCACCCCGAGCATCTTGTCGGCCATGGCCGGATTGCTCACCCCGACCACCTGGTACCGGGCCCCACCGGGGTTGGCCAGAGGGCCGAGGTAGTTGAACACCGTCGGGATCCCGAGCTCCTTGCGCACCGGAGCGGCGAAGCGCATAGCCGGATGGAACCTGGGGGCGAAGCAGAAGCCCATGCCCACCTCGTCGATGCACCGGGCCACGCCGGTCGGACCCAGGTCCGCAACCACGCCCAGGGCCTCGAGCACGTCGGCGGCGCCGACCGCGGACGACGACGCCCGACCACCGTGCTTGCACACCTTGGCCCCCGTGGCCGCCACCACCAGGGCGGCGATGGTCGACACGTTGATGCTGCGCAAACGGTCGCCCCCGGTGCCGCAGGTGTCGATGAGCTCCACGCCGGCGCGCAGTCTAAGAGGGATGGCGTGGGCGACCATGGCCCGCACGAACCCGGTCATCTCCTCGACCGACTCCCCCTTGGCCTGCAAGGCGATGGCCAGGGCGGCGATCTGGGTCGGAGCCGCATCGCCCGACAGGACCTGGCCGAGCACCACCTCAGCCTGGTCCGCCGTCAAGGAGGTGCCGGCCAACAGGCCGGTGAGCACGCCGGGCCATCCTCCCAGTGACTCGAACGTGACCGGCTCCGGCGACGGTTGGGCCAGGGCCACCGTCAGTCCCACCACAGGTCGTGGGCCAGCACCCCGCGGGCGATCAACCCCAGCTGCACCTGGGAGGTGCCCTCGACGATGGTGAGCTGGCGGGCATCGCGGTACCAGAGCTCGGTCGGATGGTCCTCCATGTAGCCGGCCGCGCCCAGCAGCTGGACGGCCAGACCGGAGGCGCGCACGGCCAACTCGGTGGCGAAGTACTTGGCCATCGAGAGGAAAGGCACGTACTCCTTGGTGAACTTGCCCTGGTCGGCCAGCCACGCCGATCGGTAGGTGAGCAGACGGGCCGCCTCGATGTCCACCGCCATCTTGGCGATCTCCCACTGGATGCCCTGGAGGTCAGCGATGGTCCCGCCGAAGGCCTCGCGTTGCTTGACGTACTCGGTGGCGTACATGAGGGCGCCCTCGGCCAGGCCGATGCCGCGGGCAGCCACGATGGGCCGCATGGCGTTGAGCCCGAGCATGGCCAGCCGGAAGCCGCCGACCTCGCCGATCACGTTGTCGGCCGGCACCCGTACCTGGTCGAGCACCAGCTCGCCGGTATCGACACCGTGGACGCCCATCTTGCGGTCGGTGCGACCCACCGAGACCCCATCCCACGCCCGCTCCACGATGAAGGCGGTGATGGAGTCGTGGGCCCGGGAGGCGGGGTCGCCTGTCTTGGCGAAGACCGTGTACCAGTCGGCCTCCCGCACTCCGGACATCCAGCATTTGGTGCCGCTCAGGATCCACGCGCCGTCGTTGCCCGCCTCCGGAACGGCCCGGGTCCGCATGCCGGCGACGTCGCTCCCGGCCTGGGCTTCGGATAGCCCGAAGCCGGCGCGAAGCTCACCGGAGGCGATGCCCGGCAGGTACCGCTTCTTCTGGTCGTCACTGCCGGCGATGAGGACGGGACCGACGGGGAGGCGGGTGAGGAGGAGCATCAACGCCGCCGCGTTCGAGTACTTGGCCACCTCCTCGATGGCGACGGTCAGGCCCAGAATCCCCGCATCCGAACCCCCGAGCTCGGTGGGAAGGCACAGACCGAGCAGGTCGGCATCCCGGAACGCCTCGAACAGGTCGGTCGGGTAGTCGCCCGTGGTGTCGATCTGCCGGGCCCGCGGCTTGACCTTGTCCTGGGCCAGGCGGCGGACACTCAGCTGGAGGGCGGCAAGCTCGGGTGAGAGGTCGAAGTCCACGGTCGATGAGGCTACCCGAGGACCCCCGGGGGGCCCGTCGGGAGGCCGACCTGTGCAGTCGACGAGCCCTGCAGCCTGCCGGGCGGTTCGGGACGACCTGGCGCGGACGGGCAGCGCCGGGGGCCAACCCTGGGCGTAGGCTCGGGCGCCATGACTCCCCCCGGCCTGGCGCAGCCTCCACCCCTCGGTGCCTCCGCCCTGCCTCCCGGGACCTATGACGGCCGTGTGGTCGTCGTCACCGGCGGCGGCACGGGGCTCGGAAAGGCCATCGCCACCGAGTTCGGCCGCCTCGGGGCTGCGGTCGGCATCGTCAGCCGCAGTGCGGAGCACCGGGCGGCCGGCGTGGCCGCCGTCGAGGGGTCCGGGGGGCGGGCCCTGGCCGCAGAGTGCGACATCCGGGAGCCGCAGTCGATCGCCACCGCGTTCGACGCCGTGGAATCGGAGCTGGGCCCGATGGACGTGCTGGTCAACAACGCCGCCGGCAACTTCCCGGTGCCGGCCGAGGACATGAGCCCCAACGCCTGGCGGACGGTGGTCGACATCGTGCTCAACGGCACCTATCTGTGCTGTCGCGACCTCGCCCGCCGGCTCATTCCCGCGGCGCGGGACGGGGCCATCGTCAATGTGGGTGCGTCCTACGCCTGGACAGGGGGGCCGGGCTTCGCCCATTCGGCGGCGGCCAAGGCCGGGGTGAAGAACCTGACCGAGACCCTGGCGGTGGAGTGGGGCCCCTACGGCATCCGGGTCAACGGCCTGGTGCCCGGCCTCATGCCCCATGAGGACGAGACCGCGGCCATCGCCGCCGTGCCCGGCAAGTACGAAGGACAGGACTCCCGGGTCCCGGCCGGGCGGGTCGGCTTTCCCCGCGAGCTGGCGTGGGCCGCCACCTACCTGTGCTCGCCGTACGCCGCCTACATCAGCGGCCACTCGTTGGTGGTGGACGGGGCCAACTGGCAGCGGCGCCACACCGTGCAACCGCCGTTCACCCCGATCCGGGAACAGCTCAACCGGCCGCCGTTCGGCGAGAGCACCGGCCCACCGAAAGGAACGAGCCCATGACCGAGCTGACCGACGAGGAGCGCAACCTGGTTCGTCTCGAGGTCGACGGCCCGATCGCCGTGATCACCAACAACCGACCCGACAAGCACAATGCCATGAGCGACGAGATGGACCGCCGGCTGTGGGAGGTCCTGGCCGAGGTCCACGCACTGCCCGACGTGCGGGCCATCGTCTGGCGCGGCGAAGGTCGGTCGTTCTCATCGGGCCGGGACACGACCCAGCTCGGATTGCGGACCGAGGACATCTCCGACCTCGAGTTCATCGAGCGGGGCCACCGCCCCACCCAGATGTTCCTGACCATGCCGTGCCCCATCATCTGCGCCCTCAAGGGATGGGTGATCGGCGGCGCCTTCGAGCGGGCGCTCCTCTGTGACATCCGGGTGGCGGCGGTCGGCACCCGGATGGTGTTGCCCGAAGTGGTGCACGGGGTCATCCCGGACTCCGGCGGCGTCGCCCGGCTCTTCCAGATGGCCGGGCACGGCCTGGTGGCCGACCTGGCGCTGACCGGCCGGGTCCTGACGGCGGAAGAGGCGCTCGCTCACGGCGTGGTCAGCCGACTCGTGGCCGATGAGGCCGAGTTGGACGCCGTGACCATGGAGATGGCCGAGAAGATCGCCCAGGCGCCGGCATTCACGGTCAAGATGGCCCGTCGCACCCTGTTCAGTCTGGGCGCCGCCGAGGTCCAGCGCTCCATCGCCGAGGAAGCGGTGGCCCAGTCGCTGGTGTTCGTGTCGGGCGACTACGCCGAGATGAAGGCGGCCCGGGCCGAGGGCCGGACCCCGGTGTACCGGAAGCGCTGACCCCGACCGCAGGAGCCACGGGTGTGGGCTACCGGGTCAGCATGCGCTGTCCGGCCGTGGGACGATCCGGCCGTGGGACGGTCCGGCCGTGGGACTGTCCGGCCGGTACGACCCGAGGGCGTTCCGGGTAGAACGGGGGGGACCAGTCGAGTGCGCACCAGGGGGACCACCACGTGGCCCGTGGCGCCCGTAATCCCCAAGGGGTGACCATGACCGAGACATCCACCACCTCCGTCACGTCGAGCCGCCCGGTGCTCGCCAGCGGGACGTTCCGACTGGGCGATTCGACGGTGCACCGGTTGGGATACGGAGCCATGCAGCTCACCGGGCCCGGCGTCTGGGGTGAGCCGGCCGATCGGGCCGAGTGCGTGAGGGTTCTCCGTCGGGCTGTCGAGTTGGGGGTGGACCTCATCGACACTGCCGACTCCTACGGCCCGGAGGTCAGTGAGAACTTCATCTTCGAAGCACTCCACCCCTACCCCGACGGACTGGTCATCGCCACCAAGGCGGGCCTGACCCGCTCGGGGCCCGGCCGGTGGGACCCGGTCGGACGACCCGAGTACCTACGCCAGCAGTGCGAGATGAGCCTGCGGCGCCTCGGCCTCGAGCGGATCGACCTGTTCCAGCTGCATCGAATCGATGCGGCAGTGCCGGCCGACGACCAATTCGGGTTGCTGGCCGACCTGGTCTCCGAGGGCAAGGTGCGACACGTCGGCCTGTCCCAGGTCTCCATCGACGACATCGAGGCAGCGCGGCGGGTCGTACCCATCCACAGCGTCCAGAACCTGTACAACCTGACCGATCGCTCGTCCGAGGATGTGCTCGACCACTGCGGGGCGGAAGGGCTCGGGTTCATCCCGTGGTATCCGATCGCCGCCGGGGCGCTGGCCGAGCCGGGGGGTGCGGTGGACGCCATCGCCCGGGAAACCGGCACCACCCCGTCTCAAGTGGCGCTGGCCTGGCTCCTGCACCGGTCGCCGGTCATGCTCCCGATACCCGGCACCAAATCCGTAGCCCACGTCGAGGAGAACTGCGGCGCCGCCATGCTGGAATTGACCGACGATCAGATGGCTTCCCTCACCACCGCCTAGGTCCCGCCTCTTGGTACCCGGTGGCGTTGGACGTCGGAGCCGGTGATCGCCAGAAAGGCGACCATTCCGAAGATCAGGGCGCTGAGCACCAGGACGACGGGGCCGGCTCCGAGTCCGAGCCCGCCCGAGGTCTTCGGCTTTCCGAAGCCGTCGGCGATGGAGGCCCCGAGCGGCCGGGTGATCACGTAGGCGAACCAGAACGAGAACACTGCGTTCCACCGCAACCAGCGGTAGCCGGCGGCGGGAATGGCGATGATGGCGGCGAAGAGGAGTGCCGACGTGAAGTAGCCGAGGTGGAGGGTGTAGGCGGTGAAATCGCCGAGCGCCGTCCCCATGGCGAAGGTGGCCACCACGGTGGCCCAGTAGAAGGCCTCCCGGCGCGGCGTGTCGATGGTGTGAATGGACAGGGCCCGCTCGGTCCGCTGCCAGGCCATGAACACGGCGGCCAGGGTCAGGGCGTAGAAGACGGTCGAGGCCGTGTAGGGCACTCCGAGCCCCACATGGAGGACGTCCGCCGCCATCGTCCCGAAGGTGCCCACCATGACCACGGCGAACCAGTAGGTCCAGGGGACATACCGCGCCATCCTGAACTGGAGGACGAGGGCCACGACGAACCCGGTGAAGCCGAGGACCACCGCCAGGGCCGGCGCCATCACGTGGACCAGGTAGTCCGAGGTGGCCTCGCCCAACCGGTGGACAGGCCCTTGATGACCCAGAAGGCGACGGTGATCTCGGGGACCCGGAGGGCCCCTTTCGTCGTCAGCCATGCAGATTCCGGTGGCCGCTGACGGGAATTCATCGGATGACCATACAGAAGAGCTGATCCCGGCCCCGGTCACCTGGAGGGATCCCGGACTCCGGCACCTCGGCCAGCGAACGATGTCCGTCGGGGCGGTCAGCCGCCAGTGGGACCCGGGTAGTTCAGGCCGAACCGAACACCAGTGGGGCCGAGCGCACACCGGCGATGACGGGCGACGCCGTCCGCACCACCGGCCCGGCCGACTCGACGGATCGGAACCGGGACAACAGCTCCTCCAGAAGGATCCGACCTTCCAGCCGGG
Source organism: Acidimicrobiales bacterium (assembly GCA_015478655.1). Classification (GTDB taxonomy): domain Bacteria; phylum Actinomycetota; class Acidimicrobiia; order Acidimicrobiales; family RAAP-2; genus Bog-756. Next base: position 24,353 of record JADMIJ010000051.1, read on the forward strand.
CCAGGACCGCCCCGATGCAGAAGTGGGGGCCGAACCCGAAGGCCACGTGCGGATTCGGGTCGCGGCAGACCTCGAAACGATCGGCCGTCGGGCCGAACACCGATTCGTCCCGGTTGGCTGACGCGTACAGCATGAGAATGGGCTGATCGGCCCCGAGCCGGCAGCCGGCCAGCTCGGTCGGCCTGGTGGTGGTGCGCATGAACGCCACCACCGGCGTGGTCCATCGGAGCATCTCCTCTACGGCCAGGGACACCGCCCGGGGGGTTGACGCCTTCACCCGATCCTGGAGGGATGACCACTGACCCGGATCCTCGGCGAAGGCGAGCATCCCACCCGACATCATGTTGCGGGTGGTCTCGTTGCCGGCCACCAGAAGCTGCACCAGGAACATGGCCAACTCGGCATCGCTCAACCGATCGCCGTCCACCACGGCTGCTCCGAGCTCCGAGATGATGTCTTCACCCGGGTTCGCCCGACGATCCGCCGCCGCGGCCAGCAGGTACTCCACCATCTCCGCGCTCAGGGCGGCGCGCTCGTCCTCGGGCCAATCGGTGGCTCCCGGAATCACCGCTTCCGACCACCGGAAGAAGCGCGGCCATTCTTCTTCGGGCACGCCGAGGAGATCGCTGATGACCTGCAAGGGCAGCGGAACGGCCACGTCCGACACGAAGTCCACCGGCCGGCCCGGCTCGATCCGATCGACCAGGGCCACAGTGCGCGCCCGCACCCCTTCCTCCAGGGCCCGCATGAACGAGGGCCGAAAACCGGGCTGCACCAGGTTCCGGTACCGGGTGTGGGCGGGGGGATCGGTGTGCATCATCGTGGGCGGGGTGGCGTACTGACTGCCGATTTCGAAGACCATGATCCCCTTGGCCGAGCTGAACGTCTCGGTGTCGCGTGAGATGGCGACCACATCGGCGTGGCGGCTGGCAACCCAGAAGCCGGTCGTCCCGTTCCAGGCCAGGGGGGACTCTCGGCGCAGTCGGGCATAGAGCGGGAACGGGTCGCCTGCGTAGAAGTCAGGATCCAGCAGCGGTGCGGTCAGATCGAGTGACTCCGTCTCAGCCATCGGATTCTCCTCCATGCCGCGCTCTGGCAATCGATGAAACGCCTGCGATGGCCATGCGGTCTCCCTCCTGGTGCGCTCCCACGTCGACCTCTCCGCACACCCATGCTTGCGATCGAGGGGACGCGTGCCTCAAGACTCTACGGCTCGTCTGACGAGGCCGGACCCGGGCTGGTCAGCGACCAGGAGCGTGGAATTCCCTAGCCCGCGCCGGCTGCTCCCCACTCCAGAGTCAGTGCCTGACGCTCAGTAGGGTCCGATCCGTTGGTCGGGGTTGGTGTCGATCAGATGGTGGCCGTCGGTGGCCACCTGGCTCGTCCACTGGTAGCCGTCCCACCACCGAAAGTGGAAGCGTCCACTGGGGTCGGGATGCCACGCGGGCGGTGAGTGCGGCCAACTCGTTGGCGTGTCAGGTTCGCCCGGTTTCCCTTGGAGCCCGTGGTCGGGAGGTGTCTGTCGGTCCGTCGGCACCGCAACCTGGGGCTCGGCCGCCTCCACCTGTACGTTGGCGGGCTGCGGATAGGCCGGAAACTGCTCAGCCACGCTCGGGGTGCGCGAACGGGTCGCCCTGGCGTCCATCGAAGGCGTCGGCCCGGCAGCCGGGTCACCGACCCCGGTGCGGTTCTGTTGCGCCCGGCGGACCTCGCCGGAGTGTGCGATGAGATAGAGGACCAGGCCCAACAGCAACGACAGGAACCAGAAGACAGCCCATACCGCAGACGGGAGCCCCCACGGCGTCCGGCCCAGTCTCTTGCGGTCACTCTCCGACAGGCGGTAGCCCAGCACGGCCCAGAACACCGCCAGGATCCCATAGACGATCCACTGGCCCACGCTCAGGTGCAGCACACCTGAGACTCTATGCCCCGTGGCTGGACTCGTCCGCGACCGGAGCGTCGGCCGCCTGCGGCTGACCCGGCCAGCGCGATCATCGGTGGGCCCTCTCGCATCTCCACCTGCGCGCCCCTGTCGCGATCGGGCAGGTCACGCGGTGGTCGTCAGCGATCCGAGCCGGCTCGACCTCGAGTCGACCTCAGCCGACAACGCGAGGACCGAATCGTCGACCATGGCTGTTGTCACGGAGACGGCGCCAACTCTCCATCGTGGCTACAAGGTGATCTTGTAAGAATGCCTTGTACAACGTGTAGGATGGGCCGATGAGCACCGCACAGTTCCGGGTTTCGGATCGTGGCCAGATGGCGTTGCCCGCCGAGGCACGCCGTCGCTGGGAGATGGGTGGGGGCGGCACCGTGGAGGTCGCTGACCTGGGGGACGCCCTGCTGATCGTCCCCTCTGGCCAGGGTGGACTGCGCGCCCTGCTCGAAGACTCGATCCTCGAGGCAGGCGGCTATGGCCAGCTGGCCGCCGACGTCGCCGCAGACGAGCCGGACTTGGCTTGAGCGGACGGATCGTGGTGGTCGATGACCACCTCCTCCTGCGGGTCCTGCTCGACGACGAACCGGCCGGTCTCCGCCCCCGGGGTGCCCGCCTGGTCACCACCGGTCTCTGGTATCACCGACTCTGCCGAGCCGTCAGCAATCCTCGGGTGGCGGGCGCACTCTCCCGCCGTCTCAGCGGAGCCGGACCGTCGATCGGAGCTGCGGTGGTGCGGGCCGTCACCGGCTTGCCGGAGACCGTGGGCCTCGTGTCGTTACGCGAGTTGGCCTGGCCGATGGCACGGCTTCTCGATGACGGGATACGGCTCAACCTGCTGTCGCTGGAAGCGCTGGCTGCGGCCGAACAACTCGACGCCGAGCTGTGTCTTGCCTCCATCGACCAGAACCCCCGGCTCCTGGCGGCGGCCGGGGCCCGGGGCACGCCGATCCGGCTCGTCGACCACTGATCGTTCCGGACCCGACAGACGGGCCGAAGACGGAATCGGACGCCAGACGTCAGCCCTGCTGGTGGATCGTCACCTTGAATCCGGGGAAAGCTCCCGCCGCCGGCACCGGCACGGTGGTCGAGCCGTGGCCGAGCACCGCCTTGATCTGGAACACCGTGTAGTACTGCACGATCGGCCAGAACTGCTGCGGAGGGAGGTCCTTGGCCTCGCAGCCGTTGATGGCCAGCCGGGCCAGTTGGGGCGTGGTGAAGTGGTTGCTCACGGCATAGTTGATGAGGCCACCACCCTGCCGGATGCCGACGCAGATGTCGGTGTAGGTGTTGTGGCCCTCACCGGAGATCTCCACCGAGGCCTTCGGGCCGTGGAAGGAGGCGTACGTCTTGGCCACACTGGATGGGAGAACGGCGCGGTCGCCCTCGGCCCCGATCAGCATCACCGGCTTGGACGAGGGGGTGCCGGTCGGCGGTACAGGGGCCCAGCCGACGGCCGTGGCCACCTGCGAGCTGTCCAGGGCGTCGAAGGCGGTTCCCCCGCCGGCCGAGTGTCCGACCGCCGCCACCTTGGACGGGTTCACGACGCCGTGGATCACAGACGAGGGGTCACCCGAGGCCTTCTCGACGGCGGTCAGGGAGTCGAGCATGATCGATCGGTCCAACGAGGCACTGGGTCGAACAGTGAGCCGCAGCGCCTGGGCGGCCAGGCCCCGCTCGAGGTAGTCGGCACTCACCACCACGTAGCCCCATGAGGCCAGACCGGCCAGGAGGTTCGAGTAGTAGAGCCGCTCACCGCCGAAGCCGTGGCTGAACAGCACTACGGGATACGGGCCCGAAGGCGAACCAGGCGCGTCGCGGGAGGCATTGATGGTGGTGGTCGAGTCGAATTGAGGGGGCAGGATGCCTTGCAGGGAGGTGGGCAAGGTCGAGGCCTCGGTGTAGCTGAACTGCGGGACGTTCGAGAGTGTGGCCGGGTTGGCCGGGTAGAACACCGTTGCCAGCCGCTCGCCCAGGACCGGACCGGCCGACCCGAGATCCAGAGTGGTCACTCCGACCGGATTGGGACCAGCCATCTGATACGCGGGGGTGGAGTTGGTGTTGGGTCGCGCGGCGACGGGAGGGCTCGTGCCAGATGAGCCGCAACCGGCGGCCAGCAGCGCCGCCGCCGTGGCCACCGTCGCTCCCACCAACCGCAGACCACGCATGACACTCCCCCAGCCGGACGGCCCAAACCGCTCAGGTCTTTCTAGCGCACTGCTCGCCCGACCGTGAGGGCGTTGTGAGGCCGGCTCCTGGGAGTGCCTGAACGAGACGCCAGCAGACCGGAACGACTCAGGTGTCGGCGAGCTGGAGCTCCTTGACATGAGGGGGCGGCGTCCACACCAACGCCACCAGCTCCTTGGAGTCGACGATGATGCGTGCACCCAGCTGCACGAGCTGCTGCACGGCCCTGTCGGTGGCTTCGGCCGAGACACTCTGCACACCGGTTGCCCGTGTGAAGACGAAGTAGACGCTCTTGCTGTGGATGGGGACGGCCTGTCCGCCCGGGAACGTATAGCCATACGGATAGAGGTATGGGCGTTCGGCGAATCGGCCGATCACCCCGATCGACACGACGGCCTCGGCCGTCGGGGGGATCTGGCTGCGGACCCTGGCGACCTCGGCCGCGGTGGGAGCGCTCACGGCGACGAACGTCGTGCGCGCCTGAGGGGCGACGAGACTGCTGACCACACACGCCTGGACCAGCGCGGCCAGGCCGACGGCGACTGTCAGTGCCATGGCACCACGCCGCCTGCGTCGGGCCAGCCACGTGAGGACGCTGGCGGCACCGACCCCCATGAAGAAGACGATGAAGACGTTCTGGAAGGCGGCGATGTGGCTGACGTAGATCGAGTTGGCATTGAGACCGTTCACGACCAACACCGAGAGCACCGGGACCAAACCGATGAAGGACGCGATCCCGATCAGGCCCGAACCGGCCAGGTACTGGTACATCTGGTGCCACCGCCCGTCCACGACCGACATGGCCCGCTGGGGGTGCGTTCCCAGCCCAAAGAGAATGGCCGCCATGCCCGGCAGACCGTCCTTCACGTTGTGACCGGCGAGGTATCCGTATCCGGCGCTCAGGCTCGATCCCTTGGCGGCGTGCACGACACCGATCAGCATCAGCCAGACCAGGGCGGCTCCGATGAATCCGACACCGGTCCACCGCATCTTCCGGTTGGTCAGGATGGCAATCAGGCCGACGGCAATGACGTAGGTCGCGGCCACGTCCCCGCACAGCAATACGAGAGCCACCCACAACCAGGCACGTTGTCGACCGTTCCAGGCGTCACGGGCGGCCAGGACCGCGAAGCACGTGGCGATGGTCTGGAAATGGAAGTCGAACGAAACCGTCCAGATCGTCCACGGGTTCACGACCAGCACGATGATCAGCCCTGCAGCGACGAGCGACGCCCCCCTTCGGCCGTCCGGCCAACCGCGCCTCAGAATGTCGAGCCCCCATCTGAACGCGGCCAGACCCGCCACCGCCAGCGCCAGGTCCTGAACCACCAGAAGGACGAAGAGACTGCGCGTCAGCGTGTACAGCGATGCCAGCGGCCACATGAGCAGTTCGAAATGGCTCTGGTAGAACGGGTACCCCCAGTGCGGGTAGTCGTGGGGGAACGTGGTCTCGTACGGATTGAGGTGGCCGGTTCCGATCTGCGAGAACGCCTGCCCGAAGGTAGCCATGTCGTTCGTGAGATCGAACCGGGTCCACAGATGCCAGCTCCAAAGCAAGAGGGCAACGAACTGCAGGGCGAAGACCGCTGTTCCGATGTACCCAACCTTGCGCAACGACGTCCGGTCTGCTGATGCAGTGGCTTCGGTCGGTGCCGTTGGGAGGTCCCGTGATGCTGCGACTGGCGTAACGTCGTGCTCGGTACCGATGAGCTTCCCTTCCGCGGCGATGGAGGTCCGATGAGTTCGGGTGGGCCGGACGTGCCACTGACCGGTCGGTGCTGGAACTGGCGCTCACCATACAGACCGGCCTCGCCATGGCGAAATGGTACCCCCGGCCTTCTCATCGTGGCCGTATCCCGGCGTAGCCAGCCCGGCCGGTCGCGCCTCACTCTGTGGGCCCGGTGGTTCACCGCGGAGCATTCGATGTGGGCTACCTCCACCTGCTCGAAACCCGACGCATCTTGGAGCCCCCGTGCACCAGGTTCCGCCCGCAGTGGCTCGTCGGCGGCTAGAACTCTGGTGTGGTCACCGACGAGCCGCAAGTCATCCACCTCGGGCTCGCCCAGGCCAGCGAGATGTTCGAGATGCCCCAGTCGGACCTGTTCTCGGAGTACCGGAACTTCCTGACCGGTGTTGACTACTGCGTCAGCGAGCTGCGGAGCCGACGGTCCCGGAGCACCGTCCGGCTCGAGATCTTCTTGCCTCCTGCCGAGATCGAACCCGGTATGGCCGACCGCATCAGCCGTACCCTCCGTCGCTACTGCGATCACAAGATGTCGTACAACGAGCGAGAGCAGGTCGCGGTGCGATACGACGGCGTGTCATCGCTCCGGGTCGGGCTGCCCATTGCGGCCCTCGGGTTCCTCATCGCAGTCCTGGGCGCCAAAGTTGTCAACCCGTCCACCGATTCGGGGCTCGTCCTGGACACCGGAGGTTGGGTGTTGGCATGGGTCGGGTTGTGGTACCCGCTGGACACGATCTTCTTCACCCCGCTCGGCTACGGCCGGGAGAACCGGGTCCTGCAGTTGCTTCACGACGCTGAGGTTGTCGTCCTTCCCCACACCTGAACCTGCGTCGACGGGGACGGGGTCGAGCGCGTGGATCGACCACGGACGTAGCCGTGGTCGACGGCACCACCGGGCGGATGCCCGACGGGCCGCGGTCGAGAGCCCCGACCGGCACGTCACCCACCGCGGCGATCGCACATTTGCGGGTCTTGTGACGCAGTCGTGGGTGCCTGACCTGGCCTGACCCTGACCATCCGCG
>JADMIJ010000176.1 GCA_015478655.1 Acidimicrobiales bacterium
GGAATGACGGCATCAGGCCACCGATGAATGGCGGCGTGAAGAGGACGGGCTAGCGAGATGACCAGCGGTATCGGCAGTGCAACACCGGACCATGTGTGGATCTCGGCCATGAGGGCGCGGCGCCCGACCATACTCTCCACCTGAACGAAGTAGAGCGGAAGATCCGTAGTCATGAGGATGCCGAAGAGCAGGGCCGTTCCCCAGTGGGCGGCGCGTTCCACGCGATCGAAGCGTAGAAGTCGGCGCGATGCCATGCCCGATTGGGCGCGGACGCGAACGCCGTCCGACTGACCAGTCAACGGGCAGGTCGCTTCGGCCGTTGGAGCTGCCAATCCAGGCATCGAGGGAGTAGCCGTTCTGTTCCCAGAAGCCCGGTGCGGCATTCTCCACCACTCGGATCGCCGACAGCCACTTCAGCGACTTGTAGCCGTACATTGGTGCGACGTAGAGCCGCACCGGTCCACCGTGTTCGGTAGTGATCGGGGCATCGAGCATGCGGTAAGCAACGATCACGTCCGGACGTTGCGCTTGGTCGAGCGTGAGACTCTCGGTGTCGGCACCATCGTAGGATTCGAAGGCGAGGGCGGCGGCGCGGCTCTGGATGCCAGCGGTGGCGAGTACCTCGGAGAGCTTGACGCCCTCCCAGTGGACTTCAGGAACCCGCCAGCCGGTCACGCATTGGAAGTCCTTCACGAGCTTGGTCTTCGGCATTGCCTTGAGGTCGTCCAACGTGAGGTTGAGCGGTCGTTCGACCAATCCGGTCACTTGGAGTCGGTAGTTTGATGCGGAGACCTTCGGGAACGAATTGGTAATCGTATAGATCCGAAATCGATCACCTCCGGGCAACAAGCCGCCAAGACCTGATCCGAGTGCGTTCCCGACGACGTTCTGCACCCGAGCGCCAAACACGATGCCGGCGGCGCCGGCGGCGACCATGCCGAGGAAGACCTTCCGTCCAACACGCCTCGGCCGATCCGTAGGCGGAGGCTGAATAGGGGACACGTGCTGACTATCGCTTCCGTCGGTCACTCAGGATCCGGAGCAACTGGGTCCGATCGGCTTCATCGAGCCGGTCGAGGAAGTGGGCAAGCGCTGCGGTGCGATCACCAGTGACGTTGAGCGCCTCGTCCATACAGGCAGCGGCCCACTCGGATCGGGTCGAGGCCGGGTGGTAGGCGAAGGCACGACCATCCTTGCGTCGCGCCAGGCGACCCTTCGTTTGGAGGCGGGCCAGCGTGGTCATGACCGTCGTGTAGCGAAGGTCCCGCTCGGCCGGCATCTTGGCGCGTACCTCTGAGGGGATCAGCCAGCCACCGTCCTCCCACAAGACGTCCATGACGGCGTCCTCGAGCGCTCCCATCGGAAGTCGCTTCTCTCTCATCGGACCATCCCGCTCAATTCCTTTGACAAGGGGATTTGTCGACGCGCTGTAGTAGATGCCATCTCTAGCTAACGGGTGTCCCGATCCCACCGGTGCACGGGGCGCCCAGCTCGCCTCCTTGGGCGCCACCGATGAAGTGCGAGACGAATGCAGCCAGGCGTGGGTCGCCCGGACCGTTCAACCGGATCTGCGCACCCCATGCCGAAGCGACGACGGGCGCAGAGAGTCCCGGGTACGGGCTCAAGATGAGATAGCGTTGGGCGCCCTGATAGTTGGACGTGGCGAATTGCTGGAGCTGTAGGACTCCCGCTGCGGATATGTCTGGACGATAGGTGATCCAAACTGCCCCATGTTCTAGCGCGTGCACGGCGTTCTCATTGGGTACCGGCTGGACATAGACACCGCAATTGAGCCAATTGGCGTTGTGATTGCCTCCGGCGGGTAGAGTGTGGTCATACTGAACCGTCCCGGTCACGTGCTGGTGACCGGGTTCGGCGAAGACTTGGGTGCCTTGCGGCAATCCTCCCGACCTACCTCCCGACCCACCTCCCGACGAGACCGCTACGATGATCAGGATCACAAGGCCGACGGCCACTGCGCCTCCCGCGATCCAGTAGGGGCGCCGACGGCGGCGGCGCTCAGCAAGGTAGGCCGCTTCTGCTGCCGCGGCCCGTTCGCTCTGCTGTCGACTCTGGCGTGCCTGCTTTCCCACGGTGCTCCGTTCGCTCGGTGGTCGGTTTGGAGGCGAAGGTACTACGATTCACAGTAGTAGGTCATATCATCCTTGTCGACATCCATACGAACGGCGTCTCAAGCCGCTTCTCGACCGACGCGGTCCGGATCCAATCCGGCGCCGACTTGAGGTGGCCGGTACAGTCACAGGAGCAGTGGAGGTAGTCACATGGGTGTCTATGGGGAACAGCTCTTGCCGAGGGTCCAAGACAAGGTCATGGGCCGTAAGGCGGCCCGCGAGGTGCGCGGTCGGGTGTGCGCGGGCTTGCGGGGCGAGGTCGTCGAGGTCGGATTCGGCACCGGGCTGAACGCGCCGTACTACCCGACGGAAGTGGAAAGAATCTTTGCTGTTGAGCCTTCGACGTTGTGTATGCGAATAGCGAAACCTCGAATTGCCGGTACCTCAGTACCGGTGGAGCTGGCGGGCCTTACCGGGGAGCGGCTGGATTTGCCATCCGATGAGTTCGACGCGGTGCTATCGACTTGGACGCTGTGCACGATTCCCGATCTCGCAGCAGCAATGGAAGAGATCCGGCGAGTGTTGAAGCCGGGAGGTGCACTCCACTTCGTCGAGCACGGACATGCTCCTGATCCGAACGTGGCGACCTGGCAACGCCGAATCGAACCATTGAACAAGAGACTGGCTGGCGGATGTCACCTGACACGCAAGATCCCGGAAACGGTCGAGCAGGCAGGATTCGAAGTGGAGCAGCTCGATTCCTACTACTTCAAGGGCGAGCCCAAGCCATTCGGCTACACATTCGAAGGGCGCGCCATCAAGCGCTGAGTTCGCCGTGGCGCCGACCGTGCTGCTCAACGTTAGCGATCGGCTATGTGACGACTTTCACCAAAGGCACAGTGCAGCCGAAGATGACCCATGGCGCCGTCCTTTCTCTGCAAGGCCTTCGTTCGGGTAATCGAGTTGCTCCGCCTTCTTAGCCTGGAAGCACCGACTGAACTCCTGATCTGAAGACCACGCATCCGCGGAAAGAGCCTCCCCAGCTGGGAAAATGACGATGTCGAAGTCGTCG
>JADMIJ010000177.1 GCA_015478655.1 Acidimicrobiales bacterium
GTTCTCGCTCCGAAATGGTGGACCGTCAGCGGGCTACGTCAATCCTCGCTGCCGGGTCTGGGAGTACCCGCGCCACCGGAGTTGGGCGAATGCCCATGGACTTCACCCCTACAGTAAAGATTATGAACTCTGAGCGGCTCTCGCCTTCTTCGATGCGAGTAGCTCGACCTGTGAGTCAGATTCCTGCAAGCCTTCGCTTCTACGTTGACATCCTGGGTCTTGAGCGGCTGGGTGGGTTTGCGGGACACGACGGCTACGACGGTGCATTCGTCGGCCGACCGGGGAGCGACTGGCACATCGAGTTCACAAGCCACGAGAGCGGTGTGCCAGTACCGAGTCCTACGGAAGAGGACCTACTTGTGTTCTATGTCTCGGAGGACCAACTCCAGGCGGCTGCGACGAGGCTGGGTGAAGCCGGATTCGGACTGATTCGGCACGAGAATCCCTACTGGGCCAACGCTGGAGCTGTCGTTTGCCGTGACCCCGACGGATACCTAGTCGTCCTCTGCCCGCATTCTGGTTGAGCTGATCTGGAATGGTCGCCCGTGCCCGAGAACACCGGATGTGCACCGTCCCCGACCGGCACCTTGGGAGCAGGGAATTCGTAGCGGCGTGCGCCGGCACTCCCGACCGGGCATTCTGTACTAGCGCGTGGCGCCGATCTGTTGGCCTGTCTTGATCTCGCGAGGTTGAGAGGAACGCTATGGAGTTCGGGGTACATCTCCCGCTGATGGACTTCGGGGGTCATCCGTACGCCCTCGATCATCTCATCGCGTATACCAGGACTGCTGCGCAACTCGGCTTCACCGCACTGTCGGTGAACGATCACCTGGTGTTTTCGACACCCTGGCTTGACGGACCGGTCGCGCTCGCGGCGGTGATGGAGCACTCAGAGAAGATGACGCTTGCCACGACGGTCGCGCTCGCAGTGGTGCGTGGACCGGTTGCTGTCGCCAAGACGTTGGGCGCGATCGATCGGCTTTCGGGGGGTCGGCTGCTCGTGGGAGTAGGTCCGGGCTCTTCGCCTGAGGACTATGCGGCCGTCGGTCTGAACTTCTCGGAACGGTGGCAACGGTTCGACGAGGCCATCGGCGCGCTACGGGCATTGTGGTGGCCCGACGGTGGGCCGTTCGTCGGCCGCTTCTACTCGACAGAGGGTCTTTCCTTGGAACCTTTGCCCGCACAACCGCACGGACCGCCGATCTGGGTGGGTAGCTGGGGTTCTGACGCTGGGCTTCGTCGCGTGGCCCGTCTGGCCGACGGCTGGCTGGCGTCTGCCTACAACACGACGCCCGACCTGTTCGGCGAAGCGTGGCTAGCTCTTCGCTCGAAGCTGGCCGATCACGGGAGGACATCCGACACGTTCCCCAACGCGCTTGCGACGATGTGGTGCTACATCACCGACGACCGCATCGAAGCAGACCGCATCCTCAAAGAGCGGGTCGTTGCCACCGTGCACCGGCCCGAGGAAATGCTCCGCGAACGGCTCCCGATCGGCCCCCCTGAACTGTTCGCGGAGAAGTTGTCAGCATTCGCGAAAGCAGGCGTGCAACGCGTCTTCATCTGGCCGGTTGCGGACGAGCTGCACCAGCTCGACCGCTTCTGGAACGACGTCCGACCGCTCGTCGCGGCCACGTAGTGGCCCCTGGCGCATCCGCCTCGCTTCGTACGTAGACCAGCTTGCACTTCATGGTGCCTGACCTCAGCTCGTTGGGCCGCTAGCCCTCTCACTGGCCCGAAAACTTCGCTCTTGAATGTCCCCTCCGGCGTGACGCTCAGAACTGCGACTGGTGCGAGCGCACACGTGCCGATACCGAGCGGGGAAGGGTGCCCCATACCGCCGGTTATGCCTCGCGGGTAACCGCTCGTCGGGATAACTGCCGTGCTATGGCGATGCTGGTGGGCCGGCCCTTCCAAGATGGGTCGAATCCATCGAACCTGAAGTGCATCTTCGGCTTCATTCCGATGGCCTGCGGTTCCTTAAATACAAGAGAGGCACCGAAGCTCCCTGCCTTGACCCGGTCAACGTTGTCCCACGGAACGTAGACCTCTTTGCCCATCTGGTACAGAGAGAGTCCGTCCTCGGCAACGACAAGGGTGCTGTTGGTCCGCAGAATCACCGCCAGCACGACCCCACCGATCACTCCAGCAAACACGGTTTCCCACGGGTAGCCGAAAAGAGCCGCTCCCGCTAGGACAAGTGCGGCAATCGCTAGGACGAGCACGACGACCAACCCGAGCAGGGACCCGTACAGGCTGCCGGCAACTTCACCGAGGCGGGCGCTACTCAACCAGGGTCCTCACCTATGGGGTCCTCATCAGGCATGGACCAATCTTCGCACGGACATTGGTCAAAGTGCCCCATATCGCCGGCTCGGTGACCTACTTCGGCGCGAGTGGGGTAGGGGTGGTGGCCCCAATAGTCTGGACGCATGACATTGCGGGAAGCTCAAACCACGTGACGGACGAGGGATCCGTCGACGCCGGACGGTTCTCGGTCTGGCTGGACACGATCAACCCGGTCCTACGCAAGGGAGAGACCTCCGACGTTCCTTGCGGCAGTTGCACTGCGTGCTGCACCTCTTCGCAGTTCGTTCACATCGCCCCCGACGAGGTGGACGCACTCGCTGTGATTCCTGGGGACCTGCTCTTCCCTGCGCCTCGGCTCCCGGCTGGCCACCTACTGATGGGGTACGACGAGCATGGTCACTGCCCGATGCTTATCGACGGGGCCTGCTCGATCTACGAACACCGGCCTCGCACCTGTCGCACCTATGACTGTCGGGTGTTCGCTGCAAGCGGCCTCGAGCTGGAAGACCAGGCGAAGTCCGACATCAACGACCGAGTCAGACGCTGGCATTTCCAGCTCGTTGACAGAACCGACAGAGCGAAACGTGATGCCGTTCGCTCAGCAGCAGTGCTCTTAGCGGAGTTTGAGCCTCGATTCGACGCAACCGAGCGGACACTTGCCGCCATCGAGATCCACGATCTGTTCCTGGCAGTTGATTCAGACGATTACGGAAGTACCGCTGCCACGCCGAATCCTGAATCAGTGAGGGTGGCGCTTAGGAGCAGGAGGGGAAGCTAGTTCTACTTGGTGCCCAGGTTTCTGGATTTTGTGACAAGTTTCAGGCGGCTG
>JADMIJ010000052.1 GCA_015478655.1 Acidimicrobiales bacterium
ACCAACTCCAAGGCTGTGAACTCGACGAATGCCGTTTGTTCAACAGTCTCCTAGTGCCCTTCCAGCACCTCGGGATTGACAACGTGGAGCGGTCGGGCGCCGGCCAGCAGTCGACACAGGTCCTCGGCGATGATCCGGGTGTGGTTGGTCTCGGTGTCATAGGTGGCCCCCCCGATGTGGGGGGCGAGGACCACGGAGGCGAACCCGGTCAGCGGGTGGTCGGTGGCGAGCGACTCCCCTTCGAAATGGTCGAGGCCGGCGGCGCCGACCTTTCCCGATGCCAGGGCGGCCACCAGGGCGTCGGTGTCGTGCAGGGCGGCCCGGGCGGTGTTGAGGAAGACGACGCCGTCCCGCATGGCGGCGAACTGGTCCTTCCCGATCATGCCGGTGGTCTCGGGGGTGACCGGTGCGTGCAGGGAGACCACGTCCGACCGCTCCAACAGCTCCTCGAGCGGGACAGTGGGCTCGTCGGCATAGGGGTCGTAGGCGATGACTTCCATCCCGAGGCCGCGGAGACGCCACCGCAGGGCCCGTCCCACCGCTCCGAGCCCGACCAGTCCGGCGGTCCTCCCGGCGATCTCCCAGGCACGGAAACGCTGATAGGGAATGGTGCCGTCCTTGTAGATGTCCCCGCGGCGCACGTCGGCGTCGGCCGCCACCACCCCCCGGGAGGCGCCGAAGAGCAGGGCCACCGCCAGCTCGGCCACCCCGTCGGCATTCCGGCCCGGGGCCCGGAGGACGGGGATCCCGGCCTCGGTGGCAGCGGGCACGTCGACATTGGTGGGGTCCCCACGACAGCTGCACACCGCCACCAGAGGGAGCTCGAAGAGGGGACCGGCACACCGGTCGCTCTCGACCACGACGATGGAGGCACCCTGGTCGGCCACCCGCTCGGCCAATTGCTCGGCGTTGTAGATGCGGAGGGTCGGCTGGTCGAGCCAGGAGTCGACGGTGAGGTCGGTGAGTTCCCCCAGGAGCTCGAGTCCTGGGCCGCGCACGGCTGCGGTCACGAGAGCCTTCGGTCGTGGTGACGCCATGGGTGTCAGTGCTCCTTGCTCAGAGTGCTGCAATCGGTCGTGCTCATGGTGGTGTGTCGGAGGATCAGCCTGGTGCGGGATTCGTGCTCCGGGCGACGGCCTCCTCGTCGAGCCGCCCCTCGGCCATGGCCAGCATGCCCGCCATGAAGCCGTCGAAGTCGGCCGTCTTCATCTCGACCACGGCTCGCATATCGGGCAGATAGTGCTCGAAGGACGGGCTGGCGATGCAGGCCACGATGCCCGCCGCCACCTCGTCCGCCGGGACCAGGGGGCCGGTGTAGAGGGGCGGGTCGTTGCCGGGCTGGTCCCAGATCTCGGTGTCGATGGCCCCGGGAAGGACCAGGCGGACCGACACGCCGGTACCGGCCAGGTCGGCCACCAGCGCCTCGCTCCATCCGGCCAGGGCGAACTTCGACCCGCAGTAGGCCGCCTCGGTGGCGATGCCCAATCGTCCACCCAGGCTCGACACGTTGACGATGGTGCCCGAACCGCGCTCGAGCATGCCGGGGAGCACGGCCAGGGTGATGGCGACGGGGGACAGGTAGTTGACCCTCATGGTCCGCTCCACCTCGTCCATGGTCAGCCGCTGGACCGGGCGTCGCATCGGAGCCCCGGCGTTGTTGATGACGACGTCGATTCCCCCGTGGCTGTCCCAGATGGACCGGGCCAGCGCGGCGGCGCCCTCAGGGTCGGCAAGGTCCGCCGGCCACGACCGGGAGTCGGGGGCCGTGGTCCGGCAGTCGGCCAGTACTTCCTCGAGGCGGTCAGCTCGGCGCGCCACCAAGGCCACGGTCACGCCCCGGGCCGCCAGCTGGCGAGCGGTGGCGGCGCCGATCCCCGACGAGGCCCCGGTCACCATGGCCACCGTTCCGACCCCGGGTTCGGCCCGTTTCGCCTCCGTCGTCACCGGGATCCACCCGGCACGGTGACCGTGTCGGTGTCGCGCCCGGAGCGCAACAGGGTCCCGGGCACGGCACCGGTGAACGCCCCGTGCGCGGCCACTTCCGTCCCGTTCACGAGCACGTGCTCGATGCCATCGGCCTCGGCGTACAGGCGAGCCGCCCCTGCGGGCAGGTCGTGGCGGGTCCGTTCGGCTCGGGGCCCCACGCGCTCGGGATCGATGACCACCACGTCGGCCCACCACCCTTCGGCCAGCCGGCCCCGGTGGCGCAGCCCGTAGAGGCGCGCCGGCACGTCGCTCAGTTGTCGAACGGCCTCCTCCCAACTGAGCAGTCCCCGCTTGCGGACCCCTTCCCCCAGCAAAGCGGTCGAGTAGACCGCCCCGCAGGTCATGTCGAGGTGAGCTCCGGCGTCGGAACCCCCGACCACGGCACGAGGGTCCTGCCATGTCTTGGCCCGGAGCTCCCAGTCGGCCTCGGTCTCGAGAATGGGGGGCCGGAGACCGGTGCGGAGATCGTCGGCCAGCACCACGTCGAGCATGGCATCGAACGGGTCCTGGTGGCGCTCGGTTGCCACCTCGCCGACCGTGCGTCCCTCACAGGCGGCATTGGCAGGATCGAAGACCTCGTCGAAGCGCAGGTTCTGCCAGTGGGCGAGGGCCCCGAGGATGCCCGCCTCCTCGGAATGGGCGCCGCGGTCGAGCCGCGCCCGCACCTCGGGATCGGCCAGCGCCCGCATGCGATCGGGGAGAGGGAGGGTCAGTGTCTCGCGCCAGCCCGGCAGGCCGTCGAGGACGGTGCCGGTCAGAAAGGAGAGCCGGATCTGCATGGTGTGGGGCATGGTGAGGGCCACCACGGTGGCGCCCCGCTCCTCGGCTGCGGTGGAGGCCGCCAGCTGGCGGTCCACCGCCCCGGGGTTGAGCGCCGACACGCCCAGCACATTCCAGTTGACCGGCCGGTTGGCCAGCAGGGAGAGAGAGGCCATCAGCTCCACCTCCTCGTCGCTGAAGCCGTTCAGGCAGCCCGGGACGATGAGCTCGAGAGTGGTCCCCGCATGGGTGCCGATGGTTGCCACCAGCGCCTCGAGCTCGTCCCGGCCGGCCGAGCGGGAGGGCACCGGATTGCCCTCGCCGTCATGATGGGTGTGGACCTGCGAGGTGGAGATGCCCATCGCCCCCTGGTCCATGGCCTGATGGGCGAGCGAGACCATGGCCTCGATCTGTTGCCGGGAGGCTGCGGTGCCCACGGCCTCGTCGCCCATGGCGGCGCGCCGAAGGGTGGAGTGGCCGACGAGGAACCCGGCGTTGACCCCGAGGTGGCCATCGAGGCGGCCGAGCCAGTCCCCGAAGGATCGCCACGACCAGTCCAGTCCCTCCTCGAGGGCGGCGAGCGGCATGCCCTCCACCCTCGCCATCATGCGCGACAGATACCCGGAATCGTCCGGGCCCGTCGGGGCGAGCGAGAACCCGCAGTTGCCTCCGAACACCGTGGTGACCCCGTGCAGGGGCGACGGGCTGGCCGAGGGGTCCCAGGACAGCTGGGCGTCGTAGTGCGTGTGGAGGTCGACGAACCCCGGAGCGACCAACAGCCCGTCGGCGTCGATGTCCCGGTGGGCAGGCTCGTCGACCGTGCCGATGGCCACGATCCTGCCGTCCCGGATGCCGACATCAGCTCGCCGGGACGGTTCCCCCGTGCCGTCGACCACGGTCCCCGATCGAATCACCAGATCCAGCACGCGGTCGCCTCCTCCCGTTGGGCCATCATCGCCGATAGCCGATGTGAGATGGGCGCCGTGTGACGTGTGGGGCGGTGGCGGCGTGGGCTCGGTCGGGCGAGAACGTCATTTTCGGAGATGATAGCTTCGTTGTCGGAGGGCGACCAAAGCCGAGAGGAGCGAGTCGACACCGTGACGGCGACGAGCCCCGAGCACCACCACGGAGCCGCGAGCACGTCGGGCCTCCTGCCGGACCCGGCGCCGCGGCCCATCCTGGTCCCGATCATCTCGGTGGACGACCATCTGATCGAGCCGCCGGACCTGTTCGAGGGCCGAATGCCGGCCCGCCTGGCTGACCGGGCGCCGCGGCTGGTGGACACGCCCGAAGGCACGCAGACGTGGGTCTACGAGGACAGGACCTACCCGAACATCGGCCTCAACGCGGTGGTCGGGCGGCCCCGGGAGGAATGGAGCATGGAGCCGGCGCGCTTCGACGAGATGCGTCCGGGCTGCTACGAGATCGAGGCCCGGATCGCCGACATGGACATCAACGGCATATGGGCCTCGTTGTGCTTCCCGTCCCTGGTGGCCGGATTCTGCGGGGCGGTGTTCTCCGGATCGGACGACCCGGAGCTCGGGCTGGCCAGCGTGCGGGCGTGGAACAACTGGCACGCCGAGGTGTGGGCAGGGACCCATCCCGAGCGGATCATTCCCCTTCAGCTCCCGTGGCTCCCCGATGTCGAGGTGGCGGCGGAAGAGGTTCGCCGGAACGCCGACCGGGGTTTCAAGGCGGTCAGCTTTCCGGAGTTCCCCGCTCAGCTCCACCTCCCCTCGATCTTCTCGGGCGCCTGGGACCCCTTGTTCGCCGCCTGTGAGGAGACCGGGACCGTCGTCTGCCTGCACACGGGCGCGTCGGCATGGGCCCCGCTGCCGTCGCCGGATCCCCCCTTCGAGTTGCTGCCCACGGTGTTTCCGGTCAACGCCTTGGTAGCGGCGGCCGAGTGGCTGTGGTCGGGTGTCGCCTTGCGATTCCCCCGGCTGGCCGTGGCGCTCTCCGAAGGGGGAATCGGATGGGTCCCGATGCTCCTCGACCGGGTGGACTATGTACTGCACCATTCGGCCTCGGGGTCGTCGCCGAGCGGTTGGCCCTCGGACCTCCTGCCCAGCGAAGTGCTGAAGCGGAATTTCTGGTTCTGCACCATCGACGACCCGTCGGTACTCGGGCTCCGTCAGCGCATCGGCGTCGACCACATCATGGTGGAGAGCGACTACCCCCACGCCGACTCGACCTGGCCCGACACCCAGACGGTCATGGCCGCCAGCATGGGCCACCTGCCCGATCGTGACCTGCGGATGATGGCGGGGGGCAACGCCGCACGCCTCTTCCGCCACCCCCTTCCCGAGTCCGATGACTGGCGGCCCATCGGACGCCGCCCCCCTACCATCGGGACATGACCACGCCCCCCGGAGCCACGTGAGCTCCCTTCCTGCGTTCGATCCGTTCTCGGACGAGTACTTCGACGACCCCTACGACCTGTACCGACGGATGCGGGACGAGGTGCCGGTCTTCTTCAGCGAGCAGTACGGGTTCTGGGCGCTGTTCCGCTACGAGGACGTGTGCCAGGCCCACAAGGAGTGGCAGACCTTCTCGTCCAGCCACGGCGTCGATCTGTCCACGCTGAGCAAGCCGCCGGAGTTGATCCGCCAGCTGCAGAGCATCATCATGCTGGACCCGCCCGAGCACGATCGCCTGCGGGCCCTGGTGAGCCGGGCGTTCACGCCCCGGGCCGTCTCGGCGCTCGAACCCATGATCGAACAGGTCATCAGCGGGCTGCTCGACCAGTGTGACGAGGGCGGCTTCGACGCCGTCGCCGACTTTTCGGGGCCCTTTCCGGTCGAGATCATCTCGCGGATGCTCGGCGTTCCCGAGCCCGACCGTCAGCGCATCCGCCACTGGCTCGACGCCATGCTCCACCGCGAGCCCGGCCACATGGACCCCACTCCCGAAGGGATGGGGGCGGCACTGGAGACCGTCGCCTACTTTCTCGACCTCATCGCCGACAAGCGCAAGCATCCCGGCGACGACATGATCAGCCGGTTGATCGAGGTCGAGGTCGACCGGGGCGATGGCAGCACCACCCGCCTGGACGACGACGAGATCGCCGGGTTCGCCGCCCTGCTCGGAGGGGCGGGCGCCGAGACGGTGACCAAACTGGTGGGGAACGCGGTGGTCCTCTTCGCCCGCAACCCCTCCGAGTGGCAGAAGGTGCTCAACGACCCGGGCAAGATCCCTGGTGCGGTGGAGGAGACGCTTCGCTTCTGGCCACCGTCCCAATACCAGGGGCGGTTCTCCGTCCGCCCCTCGGAGTACAGCGGTGTGGTCGTCCCGGAAGGGCACCCGACGATCCTGGTGACGGGGTCGGCCACCCGGGACGAGCGCTTCTACGAGCGGCCCGACAGCTTCGACATCGACCGCCCTCCCAGCCTGGCCCTGGGGTTCGGGTACGGCATCCACAGCTGCCTCGGGGCGGCCCTCGCCCGCATGGAGAGCCGGATCGCCATCGAACAACTGGCCCTGCGTTGGCCGAAGTACGAGGTGGACGAGGACGGATGTCGGCGGGTCCACATGTCGAACGTGGCCGGCTACGCCCGTGTGCCGCTCCGGCGACCGGCCTGAGGCTCAGCGACCGGCGTCGGGGTCCTGCTGGAGCTCGATGGTGTTGCCGGCCGGGTCGGTCACCCAGATCTGCACCACGTCACCCTGGGTGGCGCGCACATAGGGGATGTCGTCACGCTCCAGTTCGCTTATGGCCGTCTCGAGGTCTGCCACGCCGAAGCAGACGTGCGGGCCCGTCGGGCGGATGACCGCCTCGCCCTGTGGGGCGTCGACCAGATGGACCTGGGCCTCCCCGACACCGAACCAGTGGCCGCCGATGCCCGGTATCGACGGGCGGGGCAGGTCCGGCAGGGTCAGGCGCCGGTAAAAGGCGACGTTCTCATCGAGGCCGCCCTCGACGTTGACGCTGTGGTGGAGGATGCGGGTCACTTCCACGGCGGCTCCTCCGGGGCAGAGCCGGCGCCCGGGGGCTCGGCGAGCTGCTCCATCAATTCGAGGCGCATGTCACCGGGCGCTTCGACGAAGGCGATCTTTCGCCGGCCGAACGACCCCTCCACCTCACCCGGTCCCCAGATGACCCGGTGGCCGGCCAACTCGGCATCGACATCGTCGGTGAACATGGCCAGGTGCAGGAAGCAGTCGTCCGGGAGGGACACGGTGTCCTCGTAGAGCGCCCGGGTGAACAGGGTGATGAGCACGGGCCCGAGGTACACGTCGGCCCGCTCGCCACCGTGCCACGGACCGCGGTCGCCGACGGTGGCGCCGGCCCGCTCGTAGAATTGCACGGCGGCGTCGAGGTCGCCGACCTTCACCGCCAGATTGCCGAGCCCGGTGACGGTCATGGCCGGAGGGGGTGGCGTCGGGTCATCGTGGCCAACCGTCGGGAACGACCTTGTCCTCGATGGTCCGGGGATCGACTGCCGCAGAGGTGTTGCCGGCCTGGTACACCGCGAAGCACAGCTGCAGCGCCTTGGTGGCATCCTCGGCGCTCATCTCGGCGGGAACGCCGTCGACCAGGGCATCGATGAAGTGGAAGGCGGACCGGTCGAAGCCCAGATCCCAAGCGGAGGGGACGTCGCTGAAGGTGGTGGTGGTCTGGTTGTCCTTGCCGCCCTGGTAGAGCACGATCGGGGACAGGTCGAGCATCTCGCCCGTGCAACGGGTGACCCACAGGAACCCCTCGTCCCCCTGGATCTCGAAGAACTCGTCGGCTCCGTAGAACGAGCTCCGCAACCACATGGACGGCGCGTAGGACACCTCCATCGTCCCGAGGAGCCTGGGGTCGTCGTACTCGAAGAGGGCAGCACACGGTTCGAAGAAGTGGTCCCGGCGCCGGACGACCGCCTGGACCGACACGATGTCCCGGTCGACCAGCCACAGGGCCACAGCGTACTTGTGGATCATGTCGTCGAAGAGGTGACCCCCGGGGCTGTGGGCGTTCATCCGCCACACGTACCCATCAGCCTCGAGCCCGGCCTGGAAGTCCGAGTGGGTCTGGCCCACCACGGTCCGGAGTCGGATGTGGGTGGGCCTACCGATTGCTCCCTCGGCGATCAACTGCCTCGCCCGTTCGAGTGGCGGATAGTGCCGGTAGCACTCGCTGACCCTGAGGATCACCCCGGCGGCCTCGGCCGCCGTCGCCATGGCCCGGGCGTCAGCCACGGAGTTGGCCAGCGGCTTCTGGCACGAGACGTGCTTCCCGGCCGCCACCGCAGCGAGGGCGTGTTCATGGTGGAGGTGGGTCGGAGTGAGGATCTCGACGGCATCGATGTCCGGATCGGCCAGCATGGCGCCCAGGTCGGTGAATGCCTTCGGCGCCCCCCACTCCGCCGCCGCCGCTGCCGCCCGGCCCTCGACCGGGTCGCAGACCGCCACCACGTCGCACCGCGGGTCGGACAGATAGCCGTGCACGTTCAGCGAGGCGATGTTGCCTGCGCCCACGATCCCGATTCGCGGACGGCCCCCGATCCCTGACACGAGCGTCAGCGTATCCCAGGTCGTCCGACGGCGAAGGCGGGCCGCCGCATCGGTGGTCCAAGGCCGGCCCGAAGTGCCATGGCCCGGGCGGTCCGGTCGATCAGTCGATCAGTCGAGGCGGCGAAGGGCGATGGTAGCTTCGCGACGATGGGCCCATGGTGAACGGGGATGGCGTGAGCGGACAGGATCCAGCGGCGGACGGCCGGCGCCAGGGCCCCATTGCCGGCACCCCCGTCGGCAGCGCTGTCGACAGAGTCTCCCCGCAACTCCGGCGCATCGAGCGGAAGCTCCGGCGCGAGGTCACCCGTCTGGCGGCCGTCCCGTTCGAGCAGTTTCCACCCCGGGATGCGGTCCGGATGGCCTACAACGTCCTTCTCCGCCGTGATCCGGACGAACCGTCATGGAGCGAGAAAGCCGCCGCCGTCGCCTCAGGGGCGATGTCCCGCAGCGACGTGGTCGACGGGATCCACTGTTCCGACGAGTTCCGGTTTCGGGTGCCCGTGGGACCAGCCAGCCTGCTCAATTCGCTGCACGCCAGTCGCTGCGAGTTCATCGTAGGTCTGCCTCCGGCGCGTCACATCGTCGACCTCGGGGGAGGCCACTCCTCCGACGCGCGAGGTGCGCTGGTGTTGCTGGGGTACCCCTATGACTTCGAAGAGCTGGTGGTCGTGGACCTACCCCCGGACGATCGCCACCCGCTCTATCGCTCCGATCGCTTCGGGCCGGGCGACTACGACCAGGGCAAGGTCCGCTACGAATACCGGTCCATGGCTGACCTCTCGTTCGCCATGGACGCCTCGGTGGACCTGATCTACAGCGGTCAGTCCATCGAACACGTGACCGAGGCCGACGCCGATCTCGTCCTGAAGGAATCGTTCCGGATTCTCGTGCCCGGTGGCCACATGGCCATTGACACGCCCAACGCCCGGGTGTGCCGGCTGCAGCAGAGCTCGTTCATCGATCCCGATCACAAGATCGAGTACACCGTCGACCAGCTGCGGGACAAGGTGACGGCCGCCGGATTCGAGGTGGTCACCGAGCGGGGGTTGAACTGGGGAGGACCGGGTGTCGCCCGGGGCGAGCTCGATGTGGCGGCGTTGGCCGCCAACTACGGCGTCTATTTCGACGCCGAGGCCTGCTATCTGCTGGCCCTGGTCATCCGGAAGCCCGGCTGACCCGGTCGGCCGTCGCTTCGAGGAGGAACACAGGGATCTCTCGATCCGTCCTCTTCTGATAGTCGGCATAGTCGGGGTAGGCGGCCACGGCCCGGTCCCACCACACCGTCTTCTCGTCGCCCGTCAGCATGCGGGCCACCCGGTCGAACTTCACGGGCCCGTCCTGGAGCTCGACATGGGGGTCGGCGACCAAGTTGAAATACCAGACGGGGTGCCTCGGTGCCCCGCCCATGGACGCCACCACCGCGTACTGTCCCTCGTGCTCCACGCGCATCAACGGGGTCTTGCGGACGTTGCCGGATTTGGCGCCGTGGCTGGTCAGGATGACCACCGGCATCCCCCGCAGGGTCGTCCCCCGGGTTCCCCCCGATCCTTCGTACTCCTCGACCTGGTTGCGGACCCATTCGGCGGGACTGGGTTCGTACTCACCTTCAAGCGGCATCGCCACCAGCTAACACCCTCCCGACTCCCGGTTGCCAGGCACGACGCGCGCCAGTGCCCGAAACTCCAGCGTGCGGGCGCAGCGTTCCGGTGGAGCGTTCACGAACGGAGCCGGTCAGTCTCTTCGGATCTGAGCGGGTCGAATGTCCGGTCCTCGTTGATGCTCGCGATGGCCGCAGCGCCAGGCCCTTCGGGGATGTGGGGAGGCCCTGGGGTCGGCGCCTCCGGACGAGTCGCCGCCATGCCGGGAGTCGGGGTGAAGTTCGCTCTTCAACCAAGTGGTTGACAACGGGAGAACGGTGGCCTAGGTTGTATTCAACCAGTTAGTTGAGAAGGAGGCGTTCGTGGCAGACGACCAGCTGTCCCGAGTCTTCGCCGCTCTCGCCGATCCGACGAGGCGCGACATGGTGGCCCGACTCGCGGTGGGCGACGCCACCGTCGGGGAGCTGGCCGATCCCTACGACGTCTCGGTCCAGGCGGTGTCCAAGCACATCAGGGTGCTGAGCGACGCCGGCTTGGTGAGCAAGAGCAAGGACGCCCAGCGGCGGCCGTGTCATCTCGAAGCGGAGGTCTTCGACCTGATGACGAAGTGGATCGAGCGGTACCGCCAACAGGCCCAGGAGCGCTACGAGCGCCTCGACGCCGTGCTGGCCGAGATGCGCGGCGACGAACAACCCACCCACCCCGGAAACCGAGAGCAAGGAGCAGCGTCATGAACGTCACCAGCAACCGCTACCAGGTCTCGATCGAGGCCGACCCGACT
Organism: Acidimicrobiales bacterium; assembly: GCA_015478655.1. Classification (GTDB taxonomy): domain Bacteria; phylum Actinomycetota; class Acidimicrobiia; order Acidimicrobiales; family RAAP-2; genus Bog-756. The sequence continues at coordinate 10,624 of JADMIJ010000052.1, forward strand.
GTGCCCATCATTCGCATTACCCGTGATTTCGACGCCACCCCGACGCAGTTGATGCGGGCCCACACCGATCCCGCGTTGTTCGCCCGCTGGGTGGGTCCCGAAGGGATGGAGACCAAGATCCTCGACTGGGACGCCACCACGGGCGGCCGCTGGCGCTACGTCGCCGGGCGCGATGGCGAGGAGTACGGCTTCCACGGGTGCTTCCACGAGGTCGGTGACGACCGCATCGTGCAAACCTTCACGTTCGACGGTCAACCCGACGACGTCGCCCTGGAGACGCTGTGGTTCGAGGACCTCGGCGACGGTTGCGCCCGGCTGCACGCGCAGTCACTGGTGGACAGCTTCGAGAGTCGCGACCAGTGGCTGGCCAGCGGTATGGAGACCGGCGTCGAACAGGGCTACACCAAGCTCGACGCCCTCATCACCGAGCTCCGATGAGCAACCCAGCCGACGAACACCGGCGCATCGCCGGCGCGTTCACCGCTACCGTCGAGGGCGTCGCGCCCGAGGCGTGGGACCAGCCCGCGCCGGTGGAGGGCTGGGTCGCCCGCGACGTCGTCCGCCACCTCGTCGAGTGGTTCCCCGCCTTCCTCCAAGGAGGCACCGGGATCACGCTCCCGGCGGGTCCGTCGGTCGACGATGACCCCGTCGGCGCGTGGCGTACCCAGACCGACTCCGTGCAGGCACTCCTCGACGACACGGCCACGGTCAAGCGTGAGCACGATCTCCCTCACATCGGTCGCATGCCGCTCGGGCAAGCGATCGACATGATCTACACCGGTGACGTATTCCTGCACCGCTGGGATCTCGCCCGCGCCACCGGCCAGGACGAGACGCTCGACCCCCACAAGTGCGCCGCGATGCTCGAAGGCATGCTGTCGATGGACGAGGTGCTGCGCCAGAGCGGCCAGTACGGGCCGCGTGTCCACGTCCCCGATGACGCCGACGTCCAGACCCAGCTACTCGCGTTCATCGGTCGCACGCCATAGACGTCTGTCGCAGCCGGAAGTGGACTCACTACGACTTGGAGCCATTGGTGACGACTACCGATTGGAAGAATCCTGAGTTCTCCCAGATGACCGCATCGTCATAGCCGGCTCGGCACGGCCTCCTTCTGCTTGCGCCCCCTCAGACGGTCACCCAGATCACGGGACATGCGCCCCGGCTAGGCACTTTGGAGCCATATGCCGCGTCGACGCTCCGGCGTCCTTGACTATATGTAGTCACTCTGTTAAATAACTATTCTGTGAAGTATCCACAGGAGCGACGGCAACGATGACCGTGACGGCCCCCGATCGGTTCGACGTCGTCTTCGCCGCCTTGTCGGACCCTACGCGGCGCTCGATCGTGCGTCGGTTGGCCGACGGTGAGGCAACCGTGCTCGAGTTGGCCGAGCCGTTCCCGATCAGTCTCCCGGCCATCTCCCGGCATCTGAAGGTCCTCGAGCGGGCGGGTCTGATCAGTCGCGGCCGAGATGGACAACGGCGGCCCTGCCAGCTGCGGCCGGAGCCTCTGGTCGAGATCGCCGCATGGGCCGAGCACACACGAGCTGCGTGGGAGCTCCGTCTCGACCGGCTCGATGCGCACCTCCGCCGCACCTCTGACCGAACCGCATCTCCACCGACATTGGAGAAGCCATGAGCGGTACCCCGTCCATCCCCGATCCGACGACGTGGGCTCTCGATCGTGAGATCGTCCTCGTTCGAGTTCTTGACGCCACACGCGAAGCCGTGTTCGCGGCGTGGACCGATGCGGATGCCTTCTGCCAATGGTTTGGTCCCGATGGGTTCTCCTGCACTGTCCGAGAGATGGACGTGCGCCCGGGAGGTCGAGCGTGCTTCGACATGGTCTCTGAAGACGGGACCGTGTTCACGAATCGCTTCGACTACCTCGAAGTCGCTCCAGTCGAGAGGTTGGTGCTGGATCATGGGTCCGACGCCGACGATGACCCGGCACGCTTCCGAGTGACAATTGTCCTCGATGAACAAGCCGATGGAAAGACGGTGCTGACGCTGCGACAGCTTCATCCGACCGTCGACCAGCGAGATGCAACAATCGGCTTCGGCGCTGTCGAGCTCGGTCTGCAGACGATGCAGAAGCTCGCTCATTATCTCGGGTCGCCTGAATTCCACGGCCGATGAAATTTCGCCGCGGGACAGGTCAACCAGTCTGACCGACCACCACCAGCCGAAGGAGCCGCCATGTCGCGCGTCCGCATCCACAACTTCTCGATCTCGCTCGACGGGTTCGCCACCGGTGAGGGGCAGGCCCTCGACACGCCGTTCGGCCACGCCGGGCATCGGCTCCACGAGTGGATGTTCGCCACCCGGTTCGGCCGCCGTGAGCTCCTCGGCGAGTCGGGCGGCACCGAGGGGGTCGATCACGCGATGGCCGCCCGGCACGGACCCGGGATCGGTGCGGAGATCATGGGCTCGGGCAAGTTCGGTCCTCCGGGCTGGCAGGACGACCCGGAGTGGCGCGGGTGGTGGGGCGACAACCCGCCGTTCCACACGCCGACGTACGTCCTGACCCACCGTCCGCGCCCGATGCTGGAGATGGAGGGTGGTACGACGTTCCACTTCCTCGACGCCGCGCCAGCGGATGCACTCGAGGTGGCGCGGGACGCAGCCGCCGGTCAGGACGTCCGCATCGGCGGGGGCCCGACCATGATGCGCGCGTTCATCGCCGCCGGTCTCGTCGACCACCTGCACGTCGTGCAGGTGCCGATCCTGCTCGGCCGCGGTGTTCGGCTGTGGGACGGCCTGGAGGGGTTGGAGCAGCAGTACGACGTCGAGGCAGTCTCGACGCACCGCGGCGTCACCCACCTCACGTTCACCCGATGACGAGGTCGTCCCCCTCATCGGAGACATCTGGGTTGAGCGATGCGTCAAGACATCAGGAGACAGCCACAGCGTGCGGGCGAGAGGATTCGAACCTCCATCCCCGAAGGGACCGGGACCTAAACCCGGCGCGTCTGCCAGTTCCGCCACGCCCGCGGCTCGGTCAGCCTACCGAGCGCGGTGAGCGGGCCCGGGCTTCGGTTCTGCCGTCATGGCCCCAGGGACGTTCTCCCGGGGAGGGTCAGGGTGGCGGGCCGAAGGTAAGGCCCTGGCTATAGTCACCCTGTGCCGCCAGCGCAGCCTTCCACGCCCTCGGTGGCCCCCATCGAGCCGGATCCTGCCGCCGCGGAACGCTTCGATGCGGCCGACCAGGCCTTGTACCTGACCGAGGTCATGGCCGAGATCGATGCCGAAGTGAGGCGCAGGCGGGCCTCGGGTGACCTGCCGGCCGGACTCGAGCAGGAGCTCGACGAATTGTTCTTGGAGTTCTCGCCCGTCGGGCTCCACGGGAAGGCCCGGCTCCGGGAGACGCTGGCCCTTGTCGACGGGTCCGCCTACGTGGATGTGGCCGTCCCCGTCGAGTCGCGAAAGGCGGTCGGCAGTCAGATCAAGCGCCTGATCCGCAAGTCGATGGGCTGGTACATCGGGTTCATCGTGCACCAGATCGTCAAGTTTGCCTGGTCGGTGTCGCGGATGTTCCATGTGGTCGTCGACCATGTCGAGGACCTCGAGGCGGCCGTGGAGACCCAACGAACGCCGGAGCTCCCCGCCAGCGCGGTACCTGCCAACGACCCCGGTTCAAGCTGGTGGTCGGCCGAGGCGGTGACCGCCGTGTCCGGGGTCTCGGGCCGGGTGCTCCAGGCCGAGTGCGGCAACGGCTCCTTGCTCGACGCGTTGCTCGCCGCCGGCGTCGACGCCTACGGGGTGGACCCGATCGAGTCGGTCATCGAGCCCGCGGTCGAACGCGGCCTCGATGTCCGCGCCGAGTCGGTCCTCGATCACCTGGAGGTCGTGGCCGACGAGGCGCTGTCGGGCATGGTGCTGACGGGATCGATCCAGTGGCTCCATCCCAACCAGCGCCACCGGCTGGTGGCACTGGCCACCGCTCGACTGGCCGTGGACGGCGTACTGGTCCTCCATTCGGCCACGCCGGAGTCATGGATGGCCGAGACGTCGCATCTGATGAGCGACCTCGCCCCGGGACGACCGCTCCACGCCGAGACCTGGAGCCACCTTCTCGCCGACCACGGGTTCCGTCGCACCGGGCTGACGTTCGGGGGTGAGGACCGCCGACTCGACCGGGTGCTGTCATCCAATCCGGATGCATCGGCCATCAATGGGGCCATCGATGCGGTCAACGCCCTGCTGCTCGGCCCCGGCGAGTACCTGCTGGTCGCTGTTCGAGAGCGGTGACCGCCGTTCACCAGTTCGTTCCCGCCCTGCTACCCCGGGACGCCACCGGCCAGCACACCCTGGCGCTGCAGGAGGTCTTGCGGAGCGCCGGATGGGAGTCGGACCTCTACGTGGAGTCAGCCCACGACGACCTCTGGCATCACGCCATCTACTTCGAGCGCTACCCCGAACGGGCCGAGCCCGGAGACATCCTGCTCTACCAATTGAGCACGGCATCGCCGGTGGCCGAGTTTCTGTTGGGGAGGCCCGAGACGCTGGTCCTCGACTACCACAACATCACCCCGTCGTCCTTCTACGACGGGTGGGAGGACCACACCAGCGAGAAGGTCGCACTCGCCCGGATTCAGGCCGCCGAGCTCGCCCCTGTCGCCACCCTGGGTATCGCCGACTCGGCGTTCAACGCCGCCGAGCTCCGGAGGATGGGGTGTCGGGAAACGGCCGTGGTGCCGATCCTCGTCGACATCACCGACGGCAAGCCGAGGGTCGATGACACGGAACTGCGCCGGCTGGCAACGGAGCTCCCACCGGCCACCGTCTTGTTGTTCGTCGGGCGGATCTCACCCAACAAGACCCAACACCATCTGGTCGAGGCCCTCTGGTTCTACCGCCGCTGGTATGACCCGGGTGCCCGCCTCCACCTGGTGGGTCCCTCGTTCACCGCGTCCTATGTCGACGCCGTGTTCGCGCTGGCCGAGGAGCTGGGGTTGGCCGATGCCGTGGTGCACGGAGAGGACCTGACCGATGCGGAGCTGGCGGCCTGGTATGCCTCCGCCGACGTGTTCGTCTGTCTCTCGGAGCACGAGGGCTTCTGCATCCCGCTGCTCGAGGCCATGCAGTCCGACGTCCCGATCGTGGCCTTTGCCGCCGGGGCCGTGCCCGAGACACTGGGCCAGGCGGGGATCCTCATCGACTCCAAACGACCGAGCGTGGTGGCCGCCGCCGTCCACCGGGTACGGGGCGACGACGACCTGGCCGGCCGCCTGGTGAGGGCGGGCCGCCGACGACTGGAGGAGTTCCTGCCCGCTGCCACCGGCGCCCGGTTCGTCGAGGTGCTGGCCGCGCTGGCCGACCGGCAGGCGGTTCGATCGTGAAGCTCGCCTTCATCACGCCCCGGTACGGCACCGAGGTCATCGGAGGCGCGGAGACGGCCGCCCGAATGCTGGCGGAGCGTCTGTGCCAGCGACCGGACTGGGACGTCGAGGTGATGACCAGTTGTGCGCTCGATCACCTCACCTGGGAGAACACCGAGCCTCCTGGACGGTCGGTGATCAACGGGGTCACGGTTTGCCGCTTTCCCACGGCCAGCCGTCGACTGCTGGGCTACTTCGAGCTGGATGCCAAGCTGCGGGTGTCACCGACCACCGCCACCCTGGCGGAGTCGCGTCGCTGGGTGGCACTGAACGGCCCGATGTGTCCGGATCTGGTTGAGGCCGTGGCCGCCACCGATGCCGACATCGTCGCCTGCTACCCCTACCTGTTCGCCACCACGGTCGACGGCATCGCCGTGTCCAGGGTGCCAACGGTTCTCCACCCCGCCGCTCACGATGAGCCGGCCCTCTACTTGTCGGCCTTCCGCCAGAGTTTCCGCGACATCGACGGGTTCGTGTACCACACCCAGGCAGAACGCGAGCTGATGGAGTACGCGTTCGCCATCGGGGCGCGACCGCAGATCGTGCTGGGACTGGGTGTCAACGAGCCCGTCGGGGCGGGGCGTCCTGGAGGGGACGTCCTCGGCATCGGGGACCGCCCCTACCTCTGTTACCTGGGGCGGGTCGACGAGCACAAGGGATGCGTGATGTTGGCCGAGTACTTCGAGCGCTACAAGGCCGGCCACCCCGGGGACCTGGCCCTGGCCTTCGTCGGCCCCGTCTCCGACAAGGCACCCGACCATCCCGACGTGGTGGTGACCGGCACCGTCTCGGAGGCCGACAAGTGGGACATCCTGGCCGGCGCCCGGGTCATGGTCAACCCGTCCGCCTACGAGTCGTTCTCCCTGGTGCTGCTGGAGGCCTGGAGTCTCGGGATTCCCGCCTTGGTCAACGCCTCGTGCGCCGCCACCATGGAGCACTGCCGGCGTTCGGGTGGTGGGTTGTGGTTCGAGTCCTATCGTTCCTTCGAGGTCACGGTGGACCGGCTGGTCGCTGACGGTGGCCTCCGTTCCTCGCTGGGCGAGGCCGGCCGGCAGTACACCGCCTGCTACTACCGGTGGTCCTCGATCGTCGACCGGTACACCCGGTTCCTCGAGGGCGTGGTCGACCGCGGTCACCGGGCCCCGATCCGGTCGCGCCGGCTCCAGCTGGCAGTGGGCGGCCCCGAGTACCTTCGGAAAGGATGAGGGCCTGATGTCCGACCCCGAGGTCCCCGGCGACGAGCCGGCCGCACCAGATCCGCCGGTTGGCGCCGGCGGGGGAGGTGGGGGAGGGCACGACCCGGGGGGCGGTGACGACGAGGCCGTCGCACCCGACGAGGCCGAGCTGTTGGCCGCGTTCGACCGACTGCGTCCCCAGGGCAGCCTGCAGTGGGGCTTTGACGATGCGATGCGCCGAATCGTTGAGCCTGACGTCAGCTCCCTGACGGGTGCCGCCCCCTGGAAGGGACTTCCCGACGATCTCTGGGAACGGGGACGGTCGGCCCTCATCGGCCGGCGGTTCGTGGGCGACGTGACCGGGGTGCTCGCCGACCTCCTGGCCGCCGACGCCCGGGCCGTGGCGGGAGCCGCCGTGGCCGGCGTCAACGAGGCCACATGGGATGCCCTTCGCTATCTGGCCGCCCGAGTGGAGCTCCTCGAGGCCGCACGCGACCCGACACGGCTCGAGGCGGCCGAGCTGCCGGTGGTGCCGCCTGATGTGGGGGAGTGGGCCGAGGTCATCGCATCCTGGCTGGGCCCGACGCACCGGGAGGCGACGGTCGTGGTGGGCGAGTCGGGTGACGGAGCTCTCGTCCAGGCGCTGCACCGGGCCGGGCACCGGGTGCGGGGAGTCGAGCCGAGGGGCGAGGCTGCCTGGTCCTCGTTCGCCTCCTCGGGCGCTGACGGAAGCTCCGCCGCCCCCGAGTTTGTGATCGGCGAGGTCATCGGTCACCTGACAGCCTGCCCCACCGGCTCTGCCCACGCCGTGGTCCTCGCCGGCTGCGTGGACCGCGTCGACCTGGTCGGAAACGCGGAGCTGCTTGCACAGGCGCTCCGGGCGACCAGGGTCGGGGGTGTCCTCGTGGTCCTCACCACCGACCAGTCGGCGTGGGACGGCGCCCTCTCTCATCCGGCGCGGGATCTGGCCCCGGGCCGGCCCCTGCACCCCGAGACGTGGTCGCTGCTGCTGCGCCGTTCGGGTGCTGTCGACGTCGACTGGAAGCGCCCGGTGTCCGGATCCGTCCACGCGGTGGTGGCCAGGGTGGAGCGATGAAGGGGGTCCACCTGTTCGTTCCCATGCTCCACCGCCGCGATGCGGTCGGCGAGCACACACTGGCGTTGCGTGACCGGTTGGCCACCTCGGGGTTGCCCTCTCAGATCTATACCGAGCTCCCGGATCCGACGACCGCGGCTGAGACCCGTCCCTACCTCGACTACGAATCCGACGCCGAAGCCGGCGACGTGTTGGTCTACCAGTTCGCCACCGACTCGGTGATGGCCGGGTGGTTGGCAGCGCGACCCCAACCGCTGGTGGTGAACTACCACAGCTTCACCCCCCCGGAGTTCTTCGCACCGTGGAACAACGCCATCGCCCGCCTTCAGATCGGAGCCGCACGGCGGCTGGAGGAGCTGGCCCCGCGGGCCGCGTTGGGCATCGCCGACTCCGAGTTCATCGCGGCCGAGTTGCGTGTGGCGGGCTTCTCCGCCGTCACCGTCGTTCCCGTGGCCGGAATTGCGCCCCCGACGGAGCCGAGCCAGGGGGCGCTCGATCGCCTTCGCTCCCGACACCCCGGCCGGGGGACCGCCTGGCTGTCGGTAGGTCGCTGGGCACCGAACAAGGCGCACCATGACACGATCGCCGCCCTGTTCGTCGCCCGTGCCAGCACCGATCCCGGGGCAACCCTGACCCTGATCGGGTCGCCGACCGAGCCCGCCTACGCCGCCGCCCTGCGGCGGTACGCGGCCATCCTCGGACTCGCCGACGCCGTCGACTTCGTGTCCGGCGTGAGTCAGGACGAGCTGGCTGCGCACTACCGCACCGCCGATGTCCTGGTCATGCTGTCCGACCACGAAGGCTTCGGCGTGCCCCTGGTCGAGGCCATGGGACACGGACTCCCGATCGTGGCCTTCGATGCGGGTGCCGTGAGAGAAGTGCTCGGTGACGCCGGGATCCTGCTCGCCCACAAGCACCCTCGCCACGTGGCCGCGGTCATCACCGGGCTGATGGCGGACCCGGGGCGACGGCAACGGCTGGTGGCCGCGGGCAGGAGCCGGCTCCGAGACCTCCACATCGCTGACGCCGGGAATCACCTGGTGGAAGCCATCCTCGGTGTCCGGGATGCGGCTGCTGTCCGTCGGTGACCCGGGGGTTGTGGCTGTCTGACGTGCGCCCGCCCCGAAGACCGAGCCACTAGGCTTTGCGCCATGGACGACACCCGTCACGTGTTCCCGCATGCCCGCGCTACCGACCCGGCCCCCGGTTCGCTCCAGATGAGGAGCAGCCCAGAAGTCGGGCCCGGGTCGGACATCTTCCAACGGCTGTTGAAGGAGCGCATTGTCTTCATCGGTTCGGCGATCGATCAGGACACGGCCAATCTCGTCTGCTCCCAGCTGATCCTGCTCGAGGCCGAAAACCAGGAGCGTGACATCGCCGTCTATATCAACTCGCCGGGTGGTTCGGTGACCGACGGCCTGGCCATCTACGACACCATGCAGTACGTCCGGTGCGATGTGCGCACCATCTGCGTCGGCCTAGCCGCCTCCATGGGTCAGTTCCTGCTGTGCGCGGGAACCCCCGGGAAGCGGTTCGCCCTTCCCCACAGTCGTATCCTCATGCATCAACCCTCGGGCCAGATGCAGGGGCAGGCATCGGACATCGCCATCCAGGCCGAACAGATCATCTACCTCAAGCGGATGATGGCCGAGCGGATCGCCTTCCACACCGGCCAACCCATCGACCGCATCGAGGCCGACTCCGACCGGGACCGCTGGTTCACGGCCGAAGAGGCCCGCGAGTACGGCTTCATCGACGAAGTCATCCAGAAGGACGCCATGGAGGTCCCGAAGGCCGGAGCGGGGGCCTCCAGCTCGTGAGTCTCAGCGTGGAGCCCGCGTCAGCGGAGCCAGAGCGCACCTCAAGCATCGGAGGAAGTACCCGCTTCGTGCCCGGGCAGAGCAACGACCGGGTCACCGTGGTCAACGGCAAGGTCCAACTCGGCCAGCGGCTCAAGGACCTCTGGGTCAACCGGGACCTGCTCGTCCTGCTCACCCGTACCGAGCTCAAGGTCAAGTACAAGAACTCGGTCCTCGGCTATCTGTGGTCGATGCTCAACCCGGCCCTGGTGCTGGCCATCTACTTCTTCGTGTTCAAGATCATCAACGGGCGTAACGGGCAACCCAACTTCGCCATCTGGCTGTTCGCCGGGCTACTGGCCTGGAACCTGTTCAACGGTGCGGCCATGGGGGCTACCGGCGTGGTGGTGGGCAAGGCCGGCATCGTCAAGAAGGTCGCCTTCCCCCGCGAGCTGCTGGCCCTGTCGGTGGTGGGGGTGGCCATGGTCATGTTCGCCATCCAGGTGGTGGTCCTCATCCTCGCTCTGCTCCTGTTCGGGATCTCCCCTGACTGGACGTTCGTGGCCATCCTGCCGCTGGCCCTCCTCGCCCTCATCGTCTTCACCGGAGCGATCTCGGTCTTCCTCTCGGCCATCAACGTCTACCTGCGTGACACCCAGCACCTCACCGAGGTCCTGCTCATGGCCTGGTTCTGGGGTACGCCCATCGTCTACTCGTACGGGCTGATCTCAACCCACCTGGCCAACAAACCCGGCCTTGAGTGGCTCAAGTACCTGTACCTGTGGGGGAACCCGGTGACGCCCATCGTGCTGACCTTCCAGCGAGCCATCTACGGGGTCACCCAGTACACCAGCTCCTCGACTCACCAGGTCAACCAGCTGCTGCCCAACTGGGGCGTCGGCACTTACGCGGCCGTCAACGGGATCGTGCTGGGGGTGAGCGTCGGGCTCTTCCTCCTGGCTCTGATCGTGTTCGGCCGGCTCGAGGGCAACTTCGCCGAGGAGCTCTGACGTGGCCGTCGCAATCGGGGTCACCGACATCTCCAAGCAGTTCCGCCTCTACAACGAGAAGCACACCTCGCTCAAGGAACGGGTCATCCACGGCGGCAAGATGCCCTTCACCCCGTTCTGGGCCCTTCGTGACGTCAACGTCGACATCAACCAGGGGGAGACGTTCGGCATCCTGGGGCGCAATGGTTGTGGCAAGTCGACCCTGCTCAAGTGCGTGGCGGGCATTCTCAAGCCCACCACCGGAGAGATCCGGGTACGGGGCACCCTGGCCGCCATGCTCGAGTTGGGGGCCGGGTTCCAACCCGAGCTGTCAGGACGCGACAACATCTTCCTCAACGGCTCGCTCCTCGGGCTGTCGCGTGCCGACATCGCCAAGCGCTTCGACGAGATCGTGGCCTTCGCCGAGCTCGAAGACTTCATCGACAACCAGGTCAAGTTCTACTCCTCGGGCATGTACGTGCGGCTCGGGTTCGCGGTGGCGGTGAACGTGGAGCCCGACGTGCTGTTGGTCGACGAAGTGCTGGCCGTGGGTGACGCCGCCTTCCAACGGAAGTGCATGGACCACGTGAAGCGGTTCCAGCGCGAGGGTCGCACCATCGTGGTGGTGAGCCACGGAACCGACACCATCCGCCAGAACTGCGACCGGGTCATGGTGATGAACCACGGCCGGGTGATCACGGTCGACGATCCCGGGGAGGGGATCCGGGTGTATCTGGCCGACCTTCTCGGCGTCGGCACGCTCGAAGGGTCGGAAACAGGCGGCATCGAGGGCAACGTCTTCGCCATCGGCACGGTGCAGGCCGAGCACGGCGGAAGTGGGGCCAGGAGCCATCTGTACCCGGGCGAGTCGTTGACGGTGACCGCCGACCTGGACAGCCTGGCCGCCGTTCCCAACGCCATGGCCACCATCGCCATCCACGACGACAAGAACGAATTGGTCTTCGCGTCCGATCCCGATGATCCGGTCTGCCAGATGGAGGTACCGGTGGGCGGGGGGGTCGTGAGGTTCTTCTTCCCCGAGGTACCCCTCCTCGACGGCACCTACTCGGTCAGCGTCGGGGTCCGCAGTGAAACCGAGACCGCCATCTTCGACTGGAAGGACCAGGCCACCCAGTTCGAGGTGGCCAATCCCGGTCGTTCCACCGGTCGGATCCGCCTCCCTCTCGACGTCAGCTTCCGCCTGCGATCCACCGGTCACACCGGTGAGGTGCCGGCCGTCGGCTCCGTGTTTGCCCCGCTGGCCGGCTGGGAAGAAAACGCATCTTGACGGTCGTCCGCATCGACCACGTCATCCCTTCGCTGGCCAGTAGGGATGCCATCGGCGGGCACGTGATGCAACTTCGGGATCTCCTGAGGTCGAGGGGCTACCAGTCGGACATCTACTACGGCAACGCCTCGTCGGACCGCCTCGATGACGGGCTCCCGGTGGACCGCCTCGGGGACCGCCCATCGGCGGGCCGGGTCCTGCTGTATCAATTGTCCATCGGTAGCGGGGTGGCCGATATCTTCCGAGGCCGCAGCGAGCGCAAGTTCGTCAACTACCACAACATCACCCCGGCCGACCTGCTCGAGGCGTGGGTGCCCGCCGTGGGCGAGGAGGTCCGTCTGGGCCGGGCCCAGCTCCGCGACCTGGCGTCGGTGACCGAGTTCGCCATTGCCGACTCCGAGTTCAACGAACGGGAGCTCCAGGCGGCCGGCTACCGATCGACGACCACCGTGCCCCTGCTCATCGATCTGGATGGCTTTGCCGGCTCACCCGACCCCGCCCTGGCCGCCCGCCTGGCCGGCCAGAAGGCTGACGGGGGCGCCGACCTGCTGTTCGTGGGGAAGGTGTCGCCCCACAAGGGCCAACACGATCTGGTCAAGGCCTTGGCCGCCTACCGCCGGCTCTACGACCCCAAAGCCCGGTTGCACCTGGTGGGCGGGGCCATCAGCGACGAGTACCGACTGGCCGTGGAACGCTTCGCCCAGGAGCTGGACCTGGTGGACGCGGTGGAGATCGCCGGCTCGGTCACCCACGAGGAGCTGATCGCCTACTACGCCGCTTCGGACGTCTTCGTGTGCCTCTCCAACCACGAGGGGTTCTGTGTTCCCCTGCTGGAGTCGATGTACCACCGGCTCCCCATCGTGGCCTACACCAACACCGCAGTGCCGGAGACGGTGCAGGGTGCCGGCCTGATCCTGCCCAACAAGGAGCCGGCTCGGGTGGCGGCGGCGATCGACCGGGTCGTCCGGGACGACCGGCTGCGGACAACGCTGGCGCAGGCGGCGTCAGAGCGGGTCGGGACCTTCGCCCTGCCCCGGGTGCAGGACGGGTTCCTGTCCGCGCTCGAGGCTGCCTGCGCGGCGTGAACCGGGCATGAGGCCTGCGGCGACCGGCGGCCGTCACACCCCGTGAGGCCCAACGCGTGAGGGTCGCATTCGTCCTTCCCCGCTACGGGACGACCATCATCGGCGGGGCCGAGACGGCCGCCCGCTTGCTGGCCGAGCACCTGGTGGCCCAGAAGGGCTGGAAGGTGCAGGTCCTCACCAGTTGCGCCGAGGACTTCGTGACGTGGGACGACGTCCTCCCCCCGGGCAGAGAGGCCGTCAACGGTGTCGGGGTGCAGCGCTTCGCCTCTTCGTCGGGGAGGGACCCGTCCTTCCATCCCTTCTCCGCCTCGCTCCTGGCCGACCCGGCGCGCGCCTCGATGGCCGACGCCGAGCGTTGGGTCGACCTGCAGGGGCCGGTGGTGCCCGAGCTGGCGGAGGCCGCCGCCAACTCGGACGCCGAGGCAGTGATCTTCTACCCGTACCTCTACTACCCGACCGTGCGGGCGATCGAGCGGGTGTCCGCACCGACGATCCTGCACCCGGCGGCCCATGACGAGCCGGCCCTCCACTTGCCCGTGTTCCCGCGGGTGTTCGCCGCGGCCGACGGGTTGGTCTTCCAGACGGCAGCCGAGCGGGACCTGGTGCAGGGGATGTTCCCGGTGGCCTCCCATCGCCAGCTGCAGCTGGGCCTGGGCGTCGACGACCCCGATGGGATGCCCCCGGATCCTTCGACCGGCCGGCACGCCCCCTACCTCGTCTGCCTGGGCCGGGTCGACGGGCACAAGGGGTCCCGCTTGCTGGCATCCCTGTTCGCCACCTACAAGCAGCGCCGCCCAGGGCCCCTGCGTCTGGTGTTCGCCGGTCCCGTGGTCGAGGCTCCGCCCGACCACCCCGAGATCGATGTGGTGGGGCCGGTGCCGGAGCGCGAGAAGTGGTCGCTGCTCGAGCACGCCGTAGCCCTGGTGTCACCGTCAGCGCGGGAGGCCTTCTCGCTCGTGGTGGCCGAATCGTGGAGTGCCCGCACGCCGGTGGTGGTCAATGCCGCCTGCGCCGCCACGGTGGAGCACTGCCGGCGCTCGGAGGCAGGCCTCAGTTTCGCGGGGTTCGGCGAGTTCGAAGCTGTCGTGGATCTCCTGGCCGGCGACGAGGCGGCGCGCCACCAGCTGGGAGCACGCGGTCGGGCCTACGTCGACCGGTGGTTCCGCTGGCCCCGGGTGGTCGAGCGCTACGCCACGTTCGTCCAGATGGTGGCCGCGTCCGCCAGCCGGGTCGGGTAGCTCAGATCCCCGTTCCCAGGGGGCGGGGCCCGGCCTGCGCCACGATCCGCACCCCGAGGATGCTCACCCCGGGCAGGATCTGCCACACCCGGTAGCCTCCGATCGGACGTGGTGTAGTGACCGGCAGGGCGTAGCCTTGAGCGGCGATCGATGCCAACCCCGGCAAGGCCGGGGAGGCCACCAGAAACGCCGATCCCGAGGGACCGACTGCGACCGTGCGCCCCGACGCGTAGTAGAGGGCGCCGTGGAGCTGGTTGTAGAGCACGTACCCCGGGCCGATCAGGGCCATGCGGTCGTGCCGGAGCGCCCACCCGGCATTCCGGTAGATGTTGCCGCCACCATCGGGGATGTCGAACACGATCACGTCCCGGCCCGGACGGATCGATGGTTCGAGGCCGCGCACCGCGGTGTCGATGGCATCAGCGGCGCGGATGGCCGCGAGGGTATCGGCATAGGGCGCCTGGTAGCGCGGCTGTTCGAGCCACAGCGACCCGTTGGGTCGAAGCCACCGCTGGGGGAGCACGCCGTCGCCGCTCAGGAACCGCTGGGTCCCGAGCCCGACGACGAGGGCGACCGCGACTGAGGCCAGGGCCAGCCAGCCAGGCGAGGCCCCGGCCCCCGGGGCCCGGTGGACGAGTGCTCCCAACGGCAGGAGAACGGCGATGGTTGCGGCCGGCAGGTAGGCCAGGAGATAGCCCCCTTTGGCGAAGGCCACCAACGCCACCACCGCCACCGGGGGGACGATGGCGGCGCTGAGGACGGCCCACCGGCTCTGGTACCAGGGCCGTTCCCACCCCGGCCCGCCTGCGCCTGCCGGGGATGACCGGGCGGGGGCGCGCTCGGTGGTCGACCGGAGGCGCCGGACGAGGAGGGCCAGGGCGCCGAGGACGGACACGATGGCCAGGGCGCCGAGGGCCAACGCGGTGTAGGCCGCGAAGGTGCCGATGTTGGTGGCCCCCGCCGCCGCATGATCCAGCACCGACGTGGCGCGGGCGGCACCCGTCGCCTCGATCCTGGTGGCATGGGCCCAGGCGCTGAGGCCCCCCGGCTGAGTGATGGCCATGGGAATGAGCCAGACGGCGACGGCCGCCAGGCCGGCCAACACGGTGAGCGCCAACCTCCACCATCTCCGGGTCGATCCGGCCACGGCCACCAGGGCCAGGATCAGGAACGTCTGGAGAATGGACTGGCGGAAGCCCGCCAGCAATCCCAGAGCCACCACGGCGCCGACCCCGTGCCAGTTCCCGGGCCGAGCCCGCCAGGCCAGGATGATGAGCAGCGGTCCGGCGACCAGGTCGAAGGAATAGGTGGCCACGATCGAGCCGCTGAACCAGGCGAACGGACAGGTGGCCACCACCGCTCCAGCGGCCACGCCGGTCCACCATCCTCCGAGGTCGCGCCCGGCCACCGCCGTCAGGCCCGCTCCCGCCGCGGAGGCCACCGCCGCCACCAGCACCAGGCTGTGAATGATGCCCAGCCCGAACAGGTGGTGGAGCAGACGGCCCGACTGCACGTACAGCCAGTACCCGGGGGGCTGGGGTTGGCCGTGGCTGACATCGAAATGGTCCACGGCCGCCCCGTACTGGGCCGAATCCCAGTCCGTCGGGCCGTTGGCCGCGGTCACCAGGCGAAGCACGAGGGTGGCGCCGAAGATGATCCACGGCATGGCCGCCCACGGGGGTCGCCGCCGGGACATCCGCCGTCGCTCCGCCCGGGTGGGTGTCGGAGCGGCCGTTACGACCTCCCTGGGTGCGTGCGCCGTATCCAAGGCCATGGCTCAGGGTACCGACACCCAGCCCCGAAACAGCGCATCCAACCTCGACGGGCAGCCAGCTGTCGGGGGCCGAACCCGCCCATCGGCGACCACCGGCGCCAGGTAGGGCGAGGGGCGGGCACCAGCGGTGGGGGTGACCGTCGGTTCAGATATGCACGCAATCTGCCGATACCGACAGGACTGGGCAGTCACCCCGCCATCGTCGATCACCGGGAAGGGCATGACAGACAACGGGAGGGATCCCGCCGCGGGTTGATGTGGGTTGCCGAACATGCAGGTCAGGATCGAGCGATTGGGAGTGATGGATGCGCGAAGGGCAGTTCGTGACCGGGTCGGGTAACCGAGCGGGTCGTGGCCAGCGACATCGCCGTGCGGGGATCTGTGGAGGAGCACTCGTCGTCGGCCTGGGCGCCGTGCTGACCCTGGGTAGCCCTGTTGCCACCGCAGCCCCGCCTCCCACGGCGCACGCCGCCGCGCTGGCAGCCTCGTTGGCCTGGCAGCTGACGCTGCCCGATGCTGGATCGCCCGTGGCGCAGAGCTCCCCGTCGGTGGCCACGCTGGACGGATCTGGACCGTCAGTGGTGGTCGGCGACCGGGCGGGCAACCTGTGGGCCTTCCACGTGGCCGACGGGTCCGGCACTCCGGGCTGGCCCGCGCACCTTCCCGGTGTCCCCATCGACTCCACTCCGTCGGCGACGCCTGACGGGGGCGGAACCGAGAACGTCTATGTGGGGGCGGGCAACGCCTCGCAACCGAACGTGGGGGGCTACTTCGCCTTCAACCATGCCGGTGGGCAATTGTGGGGACGGAACGCCCAGGATCCAAACGGCGTCCACGGTGTTCAGGCTTCCCTGGCGGTGGGAGGGCTCAACGGGGTGAACTCGGTGGTCGCTCCCTCGCTCGGCCAGGATGCCTACGCACTGGACGCCTCGAATGGCGCCACACTCCCGGGATGGCCGTTCTTCACCGCAGACAGCGGCTTCACCACTCCAGCCCTGGCCGACCTCTACGGCAACGGACAGACGGAGGTGGTCCAGGGCGGTGACTCGTCTCCGGGCGTGGCCTACGGCGTGACCTACAGTGCGGGCGGCCACCTCCGGGTACTCGGCCCCGGCGGCAATCTGATCTGCAACCACGACACCAACCAGACGGTCGACTCATCCCCGGCGGTCGGCAACTTCCTCGCCGGAGGCCAAGTCGGCATCGCCTTCGGCACCGGTTCGTTCTACCCGGGTGCATCCGACTCCAATGCCCTGTTCGGCTCCGACTCGCACTGCAACATCGTGTGGCGATCGAACCTCGGTGGCAACACCATGGGGAGCCCCGCTATCGGAGACCTCGTGGGCGACGGTTCCGTGCAGGTGATCGAGGGTGTCGACACCGGTTCGGGGGGGCTGATCTACGCGCTCAACGGCGCCAACGGCGCCCCTTTGCCCGGATGGCCCCAGGCCACCTCGGGCCGCATCATCGGGGGTGTCGTGACCGCCGACCTCACCGGGGGCGGCTACAACGATGTGCTGGTCCCGACCACCAACGGTCTGGTGATCTATGACGGCCGCAGCGCGCAGGTGGTCGCCACCCTGGGGGCCGGCACCGTAGCGCTGCAGAACTCCCCGCTGGTCACCGTCGACCCCAACGGCTCCATCGGCATCACCATCGCCGGCTACAACTCAGCCAATGCCGGCACCATCCAGCACTATCGGTTGGCCAACTCGACGGGCCACTCGTTGGGCAAGCGCTCGTGGCCGATGTTCCACCAGAACCCGCAGTTGACCGGATGGGTGGCCCAGGCGGCCCCCGGCCATCTCAACCGACCCATCGTGGGCATGGCCGCCACCCCCGACGGTGGCGGCTACTGGAACGTGGCCACCGACGGCGGCATCTTCTCCTTCGGCGATGCCGCCTTCTACGGATCGACCGGCAACTTCGCTCTCAACCGACCCATCGTGGGCATGGCCGCCACCCCCGACGGCCGCGGCTACTGGCTGGTGGCGTCGGACGGCGGCATCTTCTCCTTCGGTGACGCCGCCTTCTACGGGTCCACGGGGAGCCTCCGACTCAATCAGCCGGTGGTCGGCATGGCTCCGACCCCGGACGGCCACGGGTACTGGCTGGTGGCCACCGACGGCGGCATCTTCTCCTTCGGTGACGCCGGCTTTCACGGATCCACCGGCAGCATCCGTCTGAACCGGCCGGTGCTGGGCATGGCGGCCACGCCACGGGGGCAGGGCTACTGGCTGGTGGCGTCGGACGGCGGCATCTTCACCTTCGGCAACGCCACCTTCCGCGGTTCGACGGGGAGCCTCACCCTGAACCAGCCGGTGGTGGGGATGGCGGCAACGCGCAGCGGCTCCGGGTACTGGCTGGTGGCCGCCGACGGCGGCATCTTCAGCTTCGGTGATGCCGCCTTCTACGGGTCGGAGGGGGGCAGGCCGCTCAATCTGCCCATCGTGGGCATGGCCGCCACCCCCCGAGGCGACGGCTATTGGTTCGCGGCGGCCGACGGAGGGATGTTCACCTTCGGCAATGCCGCCTTCTATGGTTCGATGCCCCTGGTGTTCCTCACCGCCGCCAACGGCGGAGCCGACTGAACGCTCACCGAAGCCGAGCCCGCCTGTCCAGCTGGTCAGGTCAGTCCGCCGGCAGGCACATGGGGGACAGTACGCTCAGCCCCGAGGTGCACGTGAGACTGAGGAAATCCATCGCCGGCCGGTCGCGTGCTGGAGCTCGGTTGAGGGTGTGGGCGATGGGGACAACGCTGCTCGCCGGGACGGGGTTGGGTGTGGTCGGATCGTCCTCGACGGCATCGGCCTACCCAACCGCCACGGTGTCGTTCGTCGGCCACGGCTATGGCCACGGGCACGGCATGGGGCAGTGGGGCGCTCTCGGCTACGCCCTGGCCGGTACCAGCTACTCGTCGATCGTGGGCCTCTACTACGGCGGGACCACCCTGGCACCGCTTTCCGCCGGGCAGGAGGCGCACCAGGTGTCCGTCACCATGACGGAGAACAACGGGAACACCGTGATCGTGACCTCGGGATCGCCTTTCACCGTGGCGGGATTGATTGTGCCGGCGAATCAGGCCGCTCTGATGGCCCCGGTGGGCGGGCAGTGGACGGTCCAGATCGGGATGTCCTGTGCCGGCCCGTGGGGAGGGGTGGCCGTCACCGGGCCCAGTTCGACGGCATCGCCCAGCATCAATCCTGCTCTCGGTGATCCGAACACATCGTCAGAAGCGCTGCAGCTGTGCCAGGGCAACGGGAACCTCACCATGAGGGGTTCGATCGAGGCGATGTACAACTCTGCCGGCGCCGCCCGCACCGTCAACCTCGTCCCCCTCGAGCAGTACGTCTCGGGCGTGGTCCCTAACGAGTCGCCGTCCTCGTGGGGAACCGTGGGCGGCGCCGGTCCGCAGAGCCAGGCATGGGGCTTCCAGGAGCTCGAGGCCCAGGCGGTCGCCGCCCGATCGTATGTGATGGCCGGGATCCTGTCCTACGGGGGATACGCCGATACCTGTGACCTCTCCTGTCAGACCTACCAGGGCACCTTGAACGAGGACCCACTGACCGACGCGGCCGTGAACAGCACGGCCGGCCAGGTCATGGAGTTCCCCGGTGGGGCCGTGGCGGCGACGCAGTACTCGGCCTCGACGGGCGGCTACACGGCCCCGGGGGCATTCCCCGGAGTACCGGACACCGGCGACTCGGTCTGCGTGGCCGGGGCATGCAACCCCAACCACACCTGGACCGCCTCGGTCCCCGTGTCCGCCATCGACGCGGCCTGGCCCCAGCTGGGAACCCTGCAATCGATCAGCATCACCGGTCGCAACGGCTACGGCGACTGGGGTGGCCGGGTCACGGGGATGACCCTGTTCGGCTCCAATCAGAATGTCTCGCTGACCGGCGACGGTTTTTCCGGCGCCCTCGGATTGAAGTCGGACTGGTTCTCCACCACCACGACGCTCACCGGTCCGGCCGTCACCATGGTCTCGAGCCCTGATGGCCGCGGGTACTGGGTGGGAGGCAACAACGGCGGCATCTACTCATTCGGTGATGCGTCGTTCCAGGGCTCCGCCGACGGGCTCGCTCTCGCCCGCCCTGTGGTCGGCATGGCCGTCACCCCCGACGGCCGCGGCTACTGGCTGGTGGCGTCCGACGGCGGCATCTTCTCCTTCGGCGACGCCGCCTTCTTCGGATCCACGGGGAGCCTCCGACTCAACAAGTCGGTGGTCGGCATGGCCGCCACCCCCGACGGCCGGGGCTACTGGCTGGTGGCGTCCGACGGCGGCATCTTCTCTTTCGGCG
>JADMIJ010000053.1 GCA_015478655.1 Acidimicrobiales bacterium
GGTGGTCCCATGCTGCTGGCAACGGGGTGGTCCCATAAGACTGGCAAGCGACACTTTCAGACAGACAGATGCCACACAGGTATGCCGGTGGTCGGATTCATTCAACCGTGCGTGACGCCAGCTCAACCGTCGCCGGCATCGATCCCAAGGTCGGGCTCCTGCCCGAAGGGTGGTTGGCCCTCGAATCGCCAGACAGGTGAGCCGTCATCGGCGGTGCCGATCCTCGAGAGGGTCCAGCCGTCATAGGTCTTGAGGAAATGATGGTGGTGGCATAAGAGGGCGAGATTGTCGAGTTGGGTCGGTCCGGACTCGACGACGGGGATCACGTGGTCGATTTCGAGCCCGAAGGCCACCCCGCACCCTGGCACCACGCAGGTCCGGTCCCGGTGCACGAGAGCGGTGCGGAGTGCGCGATTGATGGTTCTCCCCAGATGGGAGACCGCTCGGATGTCTCCAGCCCGGTGAAAGATCAACCTCAGGAACGAATCGTTGGCCAGGTCCCGCGCCATGGACACCGGGATCGGACCTTGGCCGTCGATCTCGCAGAGCTCACCTTCATCGGCATGACCTCGCAGCAATGCGGAGAGATCGACGCGGACCAGCACGGAGCATGTGGGGGGACGATCGATGAGCGTCAGCGAATCAGCCGATGGGCCCTCATCGGACCCGTTCGGTTCTTCTGGCGCACCCAGTTCGGAATCAAGATCGGCGTCAGACTCGTCATCAGGCATGGGATCGGGGTCGAGATTCGGATCGAACAGTCCGGGTGACGGGGCTGGAGGTGACCCCGGGGACACGGGGGAAGGTCCACCCGGCGGCGCCGACCCTGTCCGCCGGCGGGGAGGCGACGGATTCGAGTTCGACAGGGCCGATGGCGTCGGACCAGGGCGCGCAGGGAACCCGGATTCGATCTGTCGTTGGGTCATGAGGTTGAAGAAGGCGTCGGCTCTCACGGCTCGCTCGGGCTCGCGCTCACGCTCATCATCTCCGGTGGACCCCAGCGATCGGCGCAATCGGGTGGCGGCATGATTCAGGTGGGCGAGTATCTTTGCTCCGCGGTCCGCCGTGTCGCGACCCTGGTAGCAGAATGCTCCGTCGGCATCGGTCCATGACGAGAAATGCCGGGACGCTCTGATCTGCCTGAGCGCTGCCAGCGGGTCGGTCTTCCTCGAGGTGGCCCTCGAGCGGTGACAGCGCTCCTTGAGCACCTGGAGCGGTTCGGTCGCCGCATCCTTCAGCAGTTCGGACTCCCGCCCCGGGTCGAGCACCCCGGCGCCGGTCAGTTCGTTGAGCTTCGGGGCCGAAAGCGACCCCTTTCGGACTTCGTCCTCCGTGCCCGGCAGCTGATCGAGGCGGTGTCCGATGGTCAGGATGTTCTTGGCCTGGCCGGCCGACACTCCCTCGAGCGAAGCCAGCATGGTGGCGGCGTTCGAATGTCCGGTGTCCCGCCAGATCCCCGATGCCTCGATACGCGGGGCCAATAGCGTTTTCCCCGCCATGGACAGGCGCTCGAAACCGGCGAAGCACCGGTACAGGACGGTCGCGTCGGCACCGGTCAGGCACCCCGGATCCAACTCGGACACCACAGCACCCAGGACACCCAACGCGGCCTCCAGGCGGGCACGAAGGCCGGCATCTGGTGGAGTGACCCGAACGGCAGAACCGACGGAACCCGAACGACCGGCGCCGGAACGGTCCTCCGCTGTTTCCATCACCGAGGCCATTCATGAAGCATTCCAGGGGGGTGTGACTCCCGAAATTGGGACCGCCATTCTGTGACGAGTTGGAGCGCACCCGCTGGTACGAGCGGCATGCGCTTCGGCGGCCACGCAGGGCCAGGCACGGGGTTGCCAGGGGGAAGTGGCCCCGCCCTTCTCGAGCAGGTCTTGTAATGAGAACCATTCTCGTCTAAGCTCAACTAGACCAACGCCGGCCGTCCCATCTCGGAAAGGAGCGTTCGCAGCATTGTCCCCGCCACCTGCCCGGATTCACCCCCGTCCCGCCCGGAGGATGCCGACCCTGTGCGCAGTGGGGGCCGTCCTGATCGCCGCCGCTAGCCTGAGCGCTTGCGGGTCGAGCGCATCCTCGCCGCCCAGCACGACGCCGGTCTCCACATCAGGAAGGGTGATCCAGGTGGCCGCGGCCGAGAACTTCTGGGGCAGCATCGCCAGCCAGATCGGCGGTGTTCACGCCCATGTTGTGAGTATCATTACCAATCCCAACACCGATCCGCACGTCTATGAGCCCACCGCCGGCGATGCCCGCACGCTGGCCGGGGCGCAGTTCGTCGTCGAGAACGGGATCGGCTATGACCCGTGGGTTCCAAAACTGCTGGCCGCCGATCAGACCCATGCCACCATCCTCAACGTGGGAGCACTGCTCGGGGTGGCTGTGGGCGGCAACCCGCACCGCTGGTACAACCCGTCCGACGTCCAGGCGGTGGTCCAACAGATGGTGGCCGACTATCAGAAGCTCGACCCCAGCGACAGCGCGTACTTCACCCAGGAGGAAACGAACTTCAACACGGTTGCACTCAAGCAGTACGACGCCACGCTCGCCTCGATCAGGGCACAGTACGCCGGCACGCCCGTGGGGGCTTCAGAGTCGATCTTCGCCATGCTGGCGCCGGCGCTCGGCCTGGACCTGATCACGCCGCCGGCCTTCTTGAAGGCCATCAGCGAGGGCACCGACGTCTCCGTGGGGGACAAGGAGGCGATCGACAGCCAGATTCGCAACCACCAGATCAAGGTCTACGTGTACAACAGCCAGAACGTCACGCCCGACGTGCAGACGCAGCTCACGGAGGTGATGGCTCAGCACATTCCCTATGCCACCATCACCGAGAGCCTGCAGCCCGTCGGCTCCTCGTATCAGGCCTGGCAGACCAAGCAACTGCTCGGCATCCAGGCTGCGTTGGCCCGGGCCAGTGGGTAGGGTCCAGGTCGCATGGGTAAGAGCAGGTCGAATGCCTCGTAGGGAGCCGCCGGCCTCTTCGGGACCCCAGTCCAGCGACACAGACCCGACCGCTACGTCCCAACAGTCAGCACGCTCCCAACCTGCCGCCCCGGCCCAACCAGCTGCCCCGCCAGAACTAGCCGCCCCGCCAGAACTAGCCGCCCCGCCAGAACCAGCCGCCCCGCCAGAACCAGCCGCCCCGTCCCGACCGGTCCTCGGCACCAACGCCGGCCCGGACCATCCGGCGGTGCGATTCGAGGATGCGGCCGTAACCCTCGGGGGACGGACCATCTGGTCGCGGGTGAACCTGGAGGTCGGCCGGGGCGAGTTCGTGGCCGTGCTCGGACCCAACGGTGTGGGGAAGTCGACACTGATCAAGGCGATGCTCGGCATCCTGCCGTTGGCGGAAGGACGGGTGACCGTCCTCGGCCGGCCCGCAGGTGGCTCGGGGAAGGACATCGGCTACCTGCCCCAGCGACGGAACTTCGACCCCAACCTGAGGGTTCGCGGGATCGACATCGTGCGGTTGGGGAGCGATGGCGATCGGTGGGGACTGCCGTTCCCGGGTGGTGCATCGCTCTTCGCCGGGGCCAAGGCTCAGCAGGCCCGGATCGACGAGGTCATCGAGCTGGTCGGCGCCGGGTCCTTTGCTCACCGGCCGATCGGCCAGGTGTCCGGCGGGGAGCAACAGCGACTGCTGATCGCCCAGGCCCTGGTGCGGCGCCCCCAGATGTTGCTGCTCGACGAGCCACTCGACAGTCTGGACCTCCCCAATCAGGCTTCGGTGGCGGCGTTGATCTCCGAGATCAGTAGCGAGTACGGCATCACGGTCATCATCGTTGCCCACGACGTCAACCCCATCCTGTCCTACCTCGACGGGGTGGTGTACGTGGCCCGCGGTGGTGCTGTCAGCGGTCCACCTGAGCGGGTGATCACGTCCGAGACGCTGAGCACCCTCTATGAGACGCCCATCGAGGTCCTGCGGACCTCGGACGGGCGGATGGTCGTGGTCGGTCAGCCTGAGGCGCCCGCGCACCACGCCGACCGTCACACCGGGCACCCCCGATGATGGGGACGACGTGAAGGTCATTCTCGGCATCGACCTGCACCAGATGTTCGCCCTGCACTTCATGGTGAACGCCTATCGGGCGGGGACGATCGTGGCGATCACGGCCGGTGCCGTCGGGTGGTTCATGGTGCTGCGCCGACAGAGTTTCGCCGGCCACACGCTGGCCGTGGTGTCCTTCCCGGGGGCTGCCGCCGCCATCTGGCTGGGGCTCAGTGCCACCATCGGCTACTTCGCCGGGAGCATCCTGGCCGCCGTCGTCATCGCCTGCGTGCCGCGTTCGCAGTCCGGGCGGGCCCACAGTGAGGAGTCCGCGGTGATCGGCACCGTGCAGGCCTTCGCGCTGGCGTCCGGGGTGCTGTTCGTCAGCCTGTACGGGGGTTTCCTCGACAGCCTTACCGGGCTGTTGTTCGGGACGTTCCTCGGCATATCCGATGGGCAAGTGGTCGCCCTGGGAGCCGTGGCGTTGGTCGTGCTCGTCCTTCTGGCCGTGCTGGGCCGGCCCCTCTTCTTTGTCACCGTGGACGCCGACGTGGCCGCGGCCCGGGGAGTCCCGGTCCGGTCCCTCTCCGTCGTCTTCCTCCTCCTGTTGGGATGCACCGCGGCCGAGGTCAGCCAGATCACCGGCGCTCTGCTCGTCTTCGCCCTCCTGGTCATGCCCGCCGCTGCCGCCCAGCAGATCACCGTGCGACCGGGACCGAGCTTCGTGCTCACCATCGTCCTTGCCGTGGTGATCACCTGGATCTCGCTGGCCGTGGCCTTCTCGTCGGTCTACCCGGTCGGGTTCTATGTGTCGACCTTCGGTTTCGGAGTGTTCGTGTTGGCCACCGGGGCCCGTGCCCTGGTCACCCGGCTGCAGTCCCGCCCATCGGGCTGGCGTCGACTGTCGGCCAGGACGGCAGCAGGCGCATGATCCTGACCCTCAATCCGGTGGTCGGCATCGGCCACATGCTCGACCACCCTTTCCTACGCTCGGCGTTCCTGGCCGGCACGTGCATCGCCTTGGCTGCCGGCCTCATCGGCTACGTGGTGGTGGTGCGGGGCCAGGTGTTCACGGGCGATGCCCTCTCGCACGTGGCCTTCACCGGGGCGCTGGCTGCGTTGGCATTCGGCATCGACCTCCGGGCGGGGCTGTACGGCGCCGGCATCGTCTTCGCCGTCCTGATGGCCGCGTTGGGGCGGCGGGCCAACGCCGACGACACGGTGATCGGGAGTGTCTTCGCCTGGATCCTGGGCCTCGGCGCCCTGTTCCTCTCCATTTTCACCACCGCACACAGTGGTACCGGAACAGTCGGGAGCAACGCTGGTGTGAATACGCTGTTCGGCTCCATCCTGGGCCTGTCGTCGGGCCAGGCCCTCGGCGACGCCGTGGTGGCCCTGGTCATCGTGGTGGTGTTCGTGGTCATCGGTCGGCCCCTCGTGTTCGCCAGCCTCGACGAGTCGGTGGCCTCTGCCCGGGGCGTTCCGGTCCGTGCCCTCGGCTACGCCTTCTTCGTCCTCGTGGGGATCACGGTCGGCGTGGCGACCCAGGCCGTGGGCGCGCTCCTCATCCTGGGCCTGCTGGCCACCCCGGCGGGGGCCAGCCAACGGCTCACCTCGAGGCCCTTCGCAGCGATGTGGCTGTCGGCCGGCATTGCCGTGTTCTCCATGTGGACCGGTCTGACCCTGGCCTACGTGGCCCCGAAGGTGCCCCCCAGTTTCGGGATCCTGGCCGTGGCCACTGGGGTGTATCTGGTGGCGTTCGTGGCGACGGCAGGCCGAGATCGGCGGCGAGGTCGGCCATGGCCCGGCCGACTCGAGGCGGGTGAGCTCCGTGCCAGCCTGAGCGCCACCCGACCTGACAGGCCGCACCCGGAGTCCGGCGTCGTAGAGTCTCGGACGTGAGTGCCAGTCCCTCCGTCCACGAGCAGGTGGCCCTACGTCTTGCCGGGCTCGAGCAGCGCTACACCCCGATGAGGCAGGCGCTGGTGGCCACGTTGGCCGATGCCGGCAGGCCGCTCTCGATCCCCGAGATCCTGGCCTCCAATCTCGAGCTGCCGCAGAGCAGCGCCTACCGGAATGTCACCACGCTCATCGAGGCCGGCGTCGTCCGGCGGGTCACCGGTGTCGATGACCACGGCCGATTCGAGTTGGCCGAGGAGTTGGCCGGCCATCACCACCACCTGGCCTGTGGCCAGTGCGGGACGGTCGAGGACGTGGCCCCTTCGCCGCGCCTCGAGCGGGCCATGGCGGAAGCGGCCAGGGTTGTCGCCGAAGAGCAGGGCTACGAGGTCACCGGGCACCAGTTCGACCTGGTCGGACGGTGTCCGGCTTGCCGGCAAGCGGCTGATTGAGCGCGGGACAGCCGTCCTCGGTCGCCCTCTGGCTCCGGCCTGGCCGTTCGCATCGGCACCCGGAGGCGATCCTGTCCCACCACCGCCGCCCATCCGCCGACCGATTTCGCGGGCCCTGAAGCCCGGTATCGAGCTGACCGGTTCAAGCTAGGGTGCGCCGCGCACCGTTGTTGGGGGTCCCGATCGAGGGCCAGACCGAAAGGAACCGACCATGACCAACGCGAGCCGGACGGAGACGGACAGCATGGGAGCGATCGAGGTCCCGGCCGACCGGTACTGGGGTGCCCAGACGGCCCGCTCGCTGCACCATTTCCCCATCGGTGACGACAGGATGCCCGAGGCGCTGATCCGGGCCATCGGCGTGTTGAAGGAGGCCTCGGCCCAAGTCAACGCCGATCTCGGCAAGCTGTCGCCGGAGAAGTCGGAGCTGATCATCGCCGCAGCCCGGGAAGTCTCCGACGGAAAGCTCAACGGCCACTTTCCTCTCAGCGTCTGGCAGACCGGATCCGGGACGCAGAGCAACATGAACGCCAATGAGGTGATCTCCAACCGGGCCATCGAAATGGCAGGCGGCGAGATGGGCTCCAAGGCTCCCATCCATCCCAACGACGACGTGAACATGTCGCAGTCGTCCAATGACACCTTTCCGACGGCCATGCACATCGCCGCCGTCGAAGAGATCACCCATCGGCTGCTGCCGGCCATACGCCACCTCCGGGACGCGCTGCATGCCAAGGCCGAGTCCTTTGCCGGGATCACCAAGATCGGCCGCACCCATCTGATGGACGCGGTGCCCCTTACCCTCGGGCAGGAGTTCTCCGGCTATGTCGCCCAACTGGACGCGGACCTGCGGCGGATCGAGTTCACGCTCGATGATCTCTACGAGCTGGCCGCGGGGGGGACCGCCGTCGGCACCGGTCTGAACACCCATCCCGAATTCGGGACGCGGGTGGCGTCGGCCATCGCCGAGCTCACCGGGCTGCCGTTCGTGACGGCCCCCAACAAGTTCGCGGCACTGGCCGCCCACGACGCCTTGCTGGCAACCAGCGGGTCCCTGCGAACGCTGGCCGCCTCACTCATCAAGATCGCCGATGACATCCGGTGGCTGGGTTCCGGTCCCCGGAGCGGCCTGGGCGAGCTGAACCTGCCTGAGAACGAGCCGGGGTCCTCCATCATGCCGGGCAAGGTCAACCCCACCCAGAGCGAAGCCATGATCATGGTGTGCATCCAGGTCTACGGCAACGACACCGCCATGGCCATGGCGGGGGCCCGTGGCAATCTCGAGTTGAACGTGGCCAAGCCCGTGATCATCCACAACGTCCTGCATTCGGTGAAGCTGCTGACGGAGGCGTCGGCCGCCTTCACCCGATTCTGCGTCGAGGGGTTGGAGGCCAACGAGGACCGCATCCGCCAACACCTCGAGAACTCGCTGATGCTGGTGACGGCGCTCAATCCGATCATCGGCTATGACAAGGCGGCGGAGGTGGCCAAGAAGGCCCACAAGGAGGGAAGCACCTTGCGGGAATCGGTGGTGGCGCTCGGGTACCTGACGGGCGAGCAGTTCGACGAGGCGGTCCGCCCGGAGTCGATGACCCACCCCTGAGCGATCGGGTCGTTCCATCCGTAGCGGAGGTCGGCAGCGGCGTGTGGAGGAGGAGCGGACGGAGTGGGCACGTGGAAGTGAGCGAGTGAATCTCGAGGACATCGATCTCACCGATCTGGACCTGTTCGCCGAAGGCTTTCCCGACGAGGTGTTCACCCGGCTGCGCCGTGAGGCACCCGTGTGGTGGCATCCCCCGACCGAGCACACACCGGACGAGGTCGGGTTCTGGGTGGTCAGCACCCACCGGGGTGCCATGGCCGTGGCCGCCGATGCCGAGCTCTTCTCCTCGGAGCGGGCGCCCGGAGCCGGGGGAGGGGGGACCATCATCCAAGACCTCCCCTACGGCTTCGCACCCGGCGTGCTTCTCAACATGATGGACGACCCGCGGCATCACCGGATTCGCCGCCTGGCCACCCCAGCGGTGGCGCCGAAGGCGTTGGCCGCCATGGAGGTGGAACTGAAGGAGCGCGCCGGCCGCATCGTCGACGCCATCGCCGACCGGGGTGCGTGTGATTTTCTGAGTGACGTGGCGGTGGAGCTCCCCCTCCAGGCGGTGGCGGCGCTGATGGGCGTCCCGGATGCAGATCGCCACGATCTGATGACCTGGTCAAACACCACCCTCGACTACGAGGGGCGGGAGCTCGGAGAGACCAATGAGGCGGTTGCCGAGGCCGCCGGCTCGATGGCTGAGTACGGGTCGGAGCTCATTGCCGAGAAGCGGAAGGTGCCGGGAGACGACATCATCTCGGCGGTCACTCGTGGGCTGATCGAGGATGACCTCGGCGGCTCTCGTCCTCTCACCGACCTCGAGTTGCTGATGTTCTTCAATCTCCTGGTGGTGGCCGGAAGCGAAACGACGCGCAACTCGATCGCCCTGGGCATGGTGGCGCTCATCGAGCATCCCGACCAGCTCGAGGCGCTGCGCCACGACCGATCGCTGATGCCCACCGCCGTGGAGGAGATCCTCCGATGGACCAGTGCCACCCTGTACAACCGCCGCACCACCACCCGTCCGACCGAGCTCGGCGGACAGGCCATCGAGGTGGGCGCCAAGGTGACCTTGTGGTGGCCGTCCGCCAACCGGGACGAATCGGTGTTCGATGAGCCCTTCCGGTTCGACATCCGGCGAAGGGTCAACCCCCACCTCGCCTTCGGGTATCGGACCCACTTCTGCATGGGGGCCAATCTGGCCCGCATGGAGATCCGGGTGATCCTGGACGAGCTGCTCGACCGGTTGGAGGACTTCGAGCTGACCGGACCGGTGGAGCGGGTACGCACCAACAAGCATGCAGGTGTCTGCCGTGTGCCGATGGGGTTCAAGAGGCGCCGACAGGCCTGACCCACTCGGACCGGCCCGCTCGACCTGCCCGCTCCATCCGGCCCACTCCATCCTGCCACTCCATCCTGCCCGCTCCATCCCGGCCCGGTCGCCACCGCGCCGTCAGCTGTCCCCCGGGCTGATGTCCCCGGGGGCCTCATGTCCCCCGGAGGCGGCCGTATACTCCGGTGACGATCGACGCCGGACCGGATGCAGCGATGTCTCAGGGGGGCGTCGATTCGACAAGCGCTGGGGAAGCCAGACACCGAGGGAGCTCCATGACCACCGTGCCCAGTGAACTGACCATCGGGCTGACAGACGGGATGTTCTACGGCGGCGATCCTTTCCCGGCCTTCGCCTGGATGCGCGACAACGCACCGGCTTACTACGACGATTCCTCCGGGATATGGGGAATCACCCGGTACGCGGATATCAAGGAGATCTCCAAAGATCCCGACACCTTCTCCAACGCCGGTGGCATCAGGCCGGACAGTGATGCGCTTCCGATGATGATCGACACCGACGCGCCCGAGCACGTGCGTCGTCGTCGGCTGGTCAGCGAGGGATTCACCCCGCGCCGGATCAAGGAGAGCGAGGAGGGGATCCGGAACATCTGCGACGCCATCATCGACCGCGTGTGCGAGGTCGGTTCCGCCGACTTCGTCAGGGACATCGCGGCACCGCTGCCGATGATTGTGATCGGCAACATGCTGGGGGTGGCTCCCGAGGACCGCGACGACCTGTTGCGGTGGTCGGATGACATGCTCAAAGCCCTGGGCTCGCCAGACCCGGGAGCCATGGACACTGCCGCGCTGGCGGCCATGGAGTATGCCGACTACATCACCGCGGTAGCCGAGCAACGGCGCCGGGGCAGCCAATCAGGCGACCTGATCGGAACGCTGGTCCACGCAGAGATCGAAGGTGACCGCCTCGACGAGGCCTCCATCATCTACGAGTCGCTCCTGATCCTGATCGGTGGAGACGAGACCACCCGACACGTCATCAGTGGCGGGATGTACGAACTGCTGCGCCATCCCGAGCAGCTCCGGAGTTTGCGCGCAGACAGAGCCCTGATGTCCTCTGCCGTCGAGGAGATGCTCCGGTGGGTAACGCCCATCAAGAACATGGCGCGCCAGATGACCAGGGATGTCGAATTCCAAGGCGAGACGCTGCGCAAGGGCGAGAAGCTCTTGTTGCTCTACCCCTCGGGCAACCGCGACGAGCGGGTATTCGACGAGCCCGAGCAATTCGACATCACCCGGAGTCCCAATGACCACATGGCCTTCGGATTCGGCTCCCACTTCTGCCTGGGCAATCGGCTGGCCCGCATGGAGTTGAGCGTGATGTTCGACCGGCTGCTCGACCGGCTCCCCGATCTGGCCCTGGCCGACCCGGGCGAGCCCCCTAAGCGCGCCGCCAACTTCGTGTCCGGCTACGAGACCATGCCGGTGGTCTTCACCCCGACCGCATCCACTGGGGCGCAGGCGTAGCCCATGGGCTCCGGTTCCGCCAGGACGGTCGCCCTCCGCAACGCCGTCGGAAACGCCCTCGGTAGCGCCCGGGCCGAGGTCATCGCCGGCGTCGTCGCCAAGCCACCAACCGCGCCGGTGACCCGATGAAGCAACCGGTGCTGGGCGACGCGGATGTCACCGCCGCTCTGGCTCAGCCCGACGGGCCACGATGGCATCTGATGGGGGGAAAGCTGATCAAGACGGTGGACTGCGCCGGGTTCGTCGGTTCGCTGGCGTTCGTGACCGAAGTGGGACGATTGGCAGAGGAAGCGAACCACCATCCGGACATCGACATCCGTTACAACAAGGTCACCCTGGCGTTGATCACCCACGACTCGGGCGGGATCACCCAGTTCGACCTCGATCTGGCCCGGGCCATCGACGGGGTCACCACCGGCACCCGCAAGACTCCGCCGAGCGCATGAAATCCCCAGAAACGGACGACTGACGAGGTGACGTCGCCCGGAGCGAACAGGGCCTGGGGAGAACAAAGGCTTGGGGCGAACGAGGGCCCGAGGCGCGACCGGCGCCCCCCGATCATCCCGGCGGATCATGGCCACAGCCTGGTTGGAGGTCTGGGGTGCCGGCGTCAGCCGACCGGGAGGTCCCACAGGGGAAACCAGCGGTCGAGATCGGCCTCGACGGTGAGGTCATCGGCCAGCAGGCTCTTGAGCTTCAATTCCTGTTCGAGGTCCCGGTGTTCGTGCCCGTCGGGCACAAAGGGATAGAAGGTCCCCCGCTTGAACAGGTAGACGACGTACGCCGATGACGGGAGCACGTGCCCGGGGCCGGCCGTGGGCTCGGGCATCAGGTCGGAACCGGAGTCCGACGCAGCATCCGCAGTTGGCAGGTGGGCCAGCCCGAACACCGAACAGAGCAGTTGGGGGCCCCAGCCGGCGTCGGACAGGGACGAGTTCACCAGGTGGATCTGCGTGACGAGCTGTTCGATGTCGGCATCCTCGAGGACCAGCCAGTGGTAACCGTAGGTGTCGTCTGCCTTGCGGAGCCCCGCGGCGTCGTCCATGGACAGGAGCTTCACCACCTCGGCCTGCATCTCTTCGAATCCCTGGCCCGAGGGAGGCTTGAAGCACACGCCGGCATGCCCGGAGCAGGACATGCCGGCCGCACTCTGCAGGGTGATGGAGGCCGAGGGGAGGGCGAACAGTGCATCCAGGTTGGACTGGACCGGCTTGGTCCGCCCGAGGATGGTGTCGAGCAGGCCCATCAGCGGTGCTGGGCCATCCGGGTGCTAACCGGGGTTCCGATCACGAAGGCCGGCCCAGCTCGGCCTCGATGGTGGCCAGTTGGGCGAGACGGGTTTCGAGTGACGGGTGGGTCGAGAACAGCGTCGACAGGCTGACGCCCTTGGAGGCGATGGCAGGGGTGAAGTAGAAGGCGTTGAAGCTCTCCGCGGCCCGGAGGTCACGGGTGGGGATGCGTGACATCTCGCCGGTCACCTTGACCAGTGCCGAGGCCAGGACCGACGGCTGTCCGGTCAGCAGGGCCCCGGCCCGGTCGGCCGCCAGCTCTCGGTAGCGCGACAGCGCCCTGGTCAGAAGGAAGCTGATGGCGTAGACGACGATGGACACGGCCAGCACGGCCAACTCCACCAGGGCGGCGTTGTCGCCTCCCTGGTTGTCGTTGCTGTCGCCACCCCCACCGAAGCCACCCAGCATCCCTGTCCAGAACATGATGCGGGTGACGAGCCCGGCGACGACGCCCAAGAAGCCGGCGATGGTCATCACCGCCACGTCCCGGTGGGCCACGTGGGAGAGCTCGTGGGCGAGCACCGCTTCGAGCTCCGGTTCGTCCAGTCGGCGCATCAGTCCGGTGGTGGCGCAGACCACGGCACTGTTGGGGCTGCGTCCGGTGGCGAAGGCATTGGGCACATCGGTGTCGGCGATGGCCACCCGGGGCTTCTTCATGTCGGCCAGCGCGCACAGGCGGTCGATGACCCCATGGAGCTGCGGCGCCTGCTCGGGGGTGACCACGTGGCCGCCCATGCCGAACAAGGCGATCTTGTCGGAGAACCAGTATTGGACGAAGAGGAGGACGGCGGCAAAGACGAGCACGACCGTGTAGGAGATACCGACGGCGATCAGCAGCCCGATCACGGCGGCGTAGAGGATGACCAGCATCAGTCCCGTGGTGAACATGCGGAGCGTGAGTCCCCGGTCCTGGGGGATGTTGCGGGCGGTGCTCATGACGTCGGCCTCAGCTGTTGTCCGTGCCCGGAGTGTCGTCGGCCTGGGCGAGCAGTCCCTTGGTCTCCTCCAGCGTGGCGTCCGGGAAGGGAACCACCAGATCGGACGGGGCGAACGTGTCGTCAGCCACGGCCTCGCCCGCAGCTCGGACGGCGGCCGTGAGGGCGGCCAACGCCGAGGCGAACTCCTTCTCGTCACCACTGTCGACGGCGTCCACGATGGCGGAGTCCAGCTTCTCGAGCGCCCCTCGCTGCCCATCGGGGACCGTGTACTGCCCTTCGCCTAGGATCCGCACGATCATGATGCCGAGTCCTTGTGCTCCGCCGATCCGAGCTCGGCCGCCGGCGCGGTACCCGCTCCGACCTCTGCCTTCAGCGCGGCGAGTTCGGCGTCCACCGTCGAGGTCGTCGAGGCCTTGTTGAGCTGGGCCTGGATGTCGTCGACGGGGTTGGTGAGGTCGGTCAGTGCTCCCGAGGCCAGCAGCTCGTCCATGGCCCCGGCCCGGGCCTGCATGCCGTCGATCTTGTCCTGGGCCCTCTGCATGGACATGCCGGCATCGCTCATCGACTCGGAGATGCCCGACACCGCCTCGCCGATCTTGGTCTGGGCCTCCGCCGCGGTGTAGCTGGCCTTCATGGTCTCCTTCTTGGTGCGGAAGGAGTCGACCTGGGTCTGCAGCTTCTGGGCGGTGGCGATCAGCTTCTCCTCCTGGGTCGCCACCTGCTCGTGCTGGGTCTGGAGGTCGGTGAGCTGGTCGGCCAGGGCGGTGCGCCGGCCCAGCGCCTCGCGGGCCAGGTCCTCGTTGCCCTGGGTGAGGGCGGCCTTGGCCTGTTGCTGGAGCTTGTCGGCCTGTCCCTGGAGCTGGGTGGCCTGCAGCTCGATCCGCTTCTTGGCCGTGGTCACATCGGCCACGCTGCGGCGGACCTTCTGGAGGCTCTCGAGCTGCTTCTGGTACGACAGATCGAGGGACTCCCTGGGATCCTCCGCCTTGTCGAGGAGTTTGTTCGTCTTGGCCTGGACAATCCCCGAAAGACGCTTCATCACGCTCATGCTGGTAGATCCTTCCTCATTCGTCGCGAACGAAGCTTAGGGCCTCCCTGCCCGGTAGCGTGATCGCCGTGCCTGATCCGCTCTGCCTCCTGACCGTCCACGCCCACCCTGACGACGAATCCTCGAAGGGTGCCGGCTCCGTTGCCCTCTACCACGCCGAGGGCGTCCACACCGTGCTGGTGTGCTGCACGGGTGGCGAGGAAGGGGAGATCCTGAACCCGGCCCTCGACACGCCCGAGGTGCACGCCCGCCTGGCCGAGCTGCGCCTCGAGGAGCTGGCCAAGGCCACCGACATCATCGGCTACGACGAGGTGGTCATGCTGGGCTATCGCGACTCGGGCATGCCGGGCTC
The DNA here is from genome assembly GCA_015478655.1 of Acidimicrobiales bacterium. GTDB lineage: Bacteria > Actinomycetota > Acidimicrobiia > Acidimicrobiales > RAAP-2 > Bog-756. The sequence continues at coordinate 14,393 of JADMIJ010000053.1, forward strand.
GGAGGCCAACGCCAATCCGGCCAGCTTCGCCAAGGCTCCCCACGAGGAGGCCGTCGAGCGGCTGGTGGCCGTGGTCCGCCGAACCCGGCCCCAGGTGATGGTGGTCTACGGCGACGAGCAATCGGGGTATCCCCACCCTGACCACCTGCGTGTCCACGAGATCGGGTTGGCTGCCTTCGAGGCCACCGGGGACCCGGGCCGCTTTCCCTCCGCCGGCCCGCCGTGGCAACCGAGCAAGCTCTACTACACGGTGTTCTCGGTGGCTCGCTTCAGGGAGATCCACGAGAAGTTCCTTGAGCTGGGCCTCGAGTCCCCCTTCGACGAGGGATGGCGCGCCAGGTGGAAGGAGGTCCCCGCGGACCCGATCACCACGTCGATTGACATCTCGGACTACGCCGATGTCCGCCGTGATGCGCTGCTGGCCCATGCTACCCAGGTGGACCCGAATTCGCGGTTCTGGTTCGGACTTCCCCCCGAGGTGATGCGCGGGATCCACCCGTTTGACGACTACCGGCTGGCAATGGTGGCCGGGACCGACGGCGCACTGGTGACGGCCTCGATGGACGGTGCGCGACCGGAATCGGGTGGTGCCGTCGAGTCGGACCTCTTTGCCGGCCTCCGCCCTGCCGACTGAGCCGGACGGCCACGGCGGACCCATTTTCGGCCCCGGCCGAGCCCTAGGATCGGACAGTCCGATGACGACGAGTTGGGGTGAGCGGTGAGCGAGTGGCTGTCGTGAGCAAGTGGCTGTCGGCGGAGTGGTTCGACCAGGCACGTGGAATGGCGGACGATCAGCCGTCGTATCCCGGCCTTTCGGCCCGCATCCAGTACGAGGTCACCGGGGGGCCCGACGGCGACGTCTCCTACTACTGCATCCTTGAGGACGGGCGGCTCCAGTCGAGTGCCGGCGGCCGCGTCGAGTCCCCCGACGTCACCATTACCGCGCCCTGGGCTGATTCGGTGGCCATGGAGCAGGGTGATCTGGATCCGAACGTGGCCTTCATGCAGGGCAGGATGAAGGTGGCGGGTTCGATGGGCGTGATGATGGCCCTGCTCCCGGCGGCAAGAACACCGGAATACAAAGCCCTGCGCCGCCGGATCGCCGAGATCACGGAGTTCTGAGCGGCGGGACGGTCCCGGGGCTCGACCCGCCGAGGTAGGGCAGGTGGATGGTGCCCGCGCTCTGCAGCAGGATGAGCGTGACCGCCGTCGCGATGAACACGATGAGGGCTACGACCAGGAAGGGCTTGGCCCTTCCCCATGGCGAGGTGGTGGGGGCCGACCGGGTCCCCTGCCGCCGATCGTTGCCGCTTCGGGGGGTGGCCACCGTGGTCACCGACGGCACGCCGATGAGGCCCTGATGCCGAACGGCAAAGTCTGTGATCCGGCGGGACAGATCGTTCGGATCGCCACCGCGGTGGAGAAAGCGGTAGGTCCCGAAGGGAGTCCGGATGGCGATCACCGCGCCGGGCTCGGCGTAGGGGAGTGCCCGGCCTCGGCGCGCCGGACCACTCGGCCGACCAGGGCCACCGGGTCCGGTCGGAGCGGTCGCCGACACCGCCGGCTCAGCCGCCTGCTGCTCGGCCGGTCCGGCGCCGTTGTATTGAGGCTCGACCCACTTCTCGGGGACGGTCCCTCCCGGCCATCGCTCGACCACGTGGGCCGAGACCGATGACCAGGGCAGAACCCGCGGTTGGCCGCCGGGCGATCGTGTGACCCCGATCCCGTCGTCCGCGAAGGTGATGGCCTCGATGGTCACCGGATAGTTGCCGGCGGAGTCGAGGAGCAGGAGTCGTTCGAGACGGAGCCCCGGCATGGGGGTTCCGGCTGGGGAGACCGATGCCGAGGCCACGCCGGGACCCTTCCCCATCGACTGCTCTCCGTCGGCCACAGCAACTCCCATCCGTGGCCCCAGGATACTGACGCCGTGCCCTCTCATTGGTGCACCGGGTCATTGGTACACCGGCTCGAGACCGGGAGGCTGTCGAAGGCCATAGGAGACCGGGGGAGTGCCTTCTGCTCGCTGACAGCCGGCCCCGAGAAGCGGTGGGCCAACGCGTGTCCGGCCGGAGCCGGCTCAGCCGAGGCGAAACTCAGCTACGGTGCATGGCGTCGTGGAGGGGTCGGTACCCGATGAGGGTGACGCCCGCCTCGGCGATCAAACGGTCGAGGCCGCGATCGGCCACCAGCAGCACGTGGTCGGACACCCGTTGCCTCCAGTCGGAGGTGATGGCCCGGAGTTCCGGGGTGTCGATGGCCGGGTGCAGGGTGAGCTCGGTGATGCCGGGCTCGAGGGTGGCTACCAGGTCGAGGAAGGCCTGACGACTCCCCATGGCCGGCAGGGTGGGAAAACGATCGGCGAACAGCACCCCTTCCTCGGCGGCCAACTGGCGCACGGGAAATCCCACGTTCGGCTCGGCTTCGGCGCTGAGCAGGCGGAGCGGCAGGCCGAAATCGACCGCCAGTTCGAGGTAGATGTCGAAGAATTCGGGCCGGAGCACGAGGGCGTCCAGGTGGGCGTCGAGGTGGCTGATATCGAAACCCCACAGGACCGCCCGTTCCAGCTGGGCCCGGCACTCCCGACGGACCTCGTCGAGATCAGCGTGGTCCCAGACATCGCTGACCGTGCGCGGGAACCCCCCGTCGCCGTCCAACAGTGACGGGGCGTTGGTGATCGGTCCCCAGCGGTACAGATCGTGCTCGGCATTGAGCGTCAGCCGAACGCCGATATCCTCACCGCGGAACCGGGAGGCTGCCTCCCGGGCCCATGGGGCGGGGACGATCAGCGAGGCACTGGTGCCGATTCCCTCGCGTAGGGAGTCATAGACCCCGACCGAGGAAGCGTGGCAGAACCCGAGGTCGGCGCAGTTGAGGATGAGCAACTTGGCATCGGGCGGGTGGCCCAGGCGCTCGGCAACGGTCGGCATCCACCTGACCGTAGCGCCAAGGACCGTCAGGCGGCGCGCCCGGTCGGCCGCGGGTCACCCTCCGGGTGGTTGCGCCGGGTGGCCGTCGCCGTCCCCTCGAGTTGGGCGCGGGCGGCGGCGACGCCCTGTCGGCCGATGCGGCGGGTCTGCTCATTGAGGCGCTGGCTGCGGGTCGACGTCGGCGCACCTCGAGCTGGTCCCGTCCGGGCCGTGCGCGCCGTGCGTCCCGTGCGCGTCGAGCGGGGAGATGCCTCGGTCGGGGGGACGGCAAGGGGGAGCTCGGGTTGCAGGCTCTGGGATCCGTCCTGTCCATCGGTGGTCATGGGACCACTATGCCCGGAGGGTGTATCAACTACCCATGGCTGATGAGACTGAGCATGCGTTGTCGGGGCCTCGCTACGGGATCACCATCCCCTTCGACGGGGTCCCGCTGGCTGACCATCGCCGGTGGTACGAGGAGTTGGTCCGTCTCGGCTACACCGATGCCTGGTCGGCGGAGACGGACGGCTCGGACGGTTTCACCCCTTTGGCGTTGGCCTCGGCCTGGACGCCCGAACTGCAGCTCGGGGTGGCCATCATTCCCGCCTACACCAGGGGTCCCGCCCTCCTGGCGCAGAGCGTGGCCGCCCTGGCCGAGGCGGCCCCCGGCCGGTTCAGCCTGGGCCTCGGGACCTCGTCCGACGTGATCGTGAGCCGGTGGAACGGCTTCCCTTTCGACGAGCCCTACAAGCGGGTTCGGGACACCATCCGCTTTCTGCGGTCAGCCCTGGCGGGCGAGAAGGTGGACACCGAGTACGACACATTCGCGGTTCGGGGATTTCGGTTGAGTCGCCCCGTCGAGCACCCGCCGCCGATCTTTCTGGCCGCCCTTCGTCCCGGGATGCTGAGGCTGGCCGGTCGGGAGGCCGACGGGGTCATCCTGAACTGGCTGTCGGCCGAGGACGTGGCCACGGTCAAGCCGGAGCTCGGCGCGGACATCCCGATCGCGGCCCGCATCTTCGTCTGCCCGTCCGAGGACACGGAAACGGTTCGGGTCGTGGGTCGGCGGATGATCGCCGCGTACCTGAACGTCGGCGTCTACGCCGCGTTCCACCGCTGGCTGGGGCGGTCGCCGGAGCTCGAGCCGATGTGGGCGGCGTGGCAGGCCGGTGATCGGAAGGGCGCGCTGGCCGCCATTCCCGATGCGGTTGTGGACGCACTCGTCGTGCACGGGTCCTACGACGAGTGCCGGGCGCACGTGGGCCGCTACGTGGCCAACGGGGTCACGATCCCCGTGATGGCAGTGATCCCACTTGGAACCTCGCTCGAGGAGGCCGTCACGGGACTGGCGCCACCGTGGACAGCTGGGTGACAGCCGGATGACATCGGCTCAGTGACCGCCGCTTGGGGCCGGATCAGTCTACGCGGTAGCGGGCGACGATCTCGATATCCATATCGCGCACCTGGTCGGCCAGGTCCTCGTGGAACCGCTTCAGTTCGGCAGCCAACCGGGGATCCGACAGGGCCATGATCCTGATGGCCAGGAGCGCGGCATTGCGTGCGCCGTTGACAGCCACGGTGGCCACCGGAATGCCCTTGGGCATCTGGACCATGGCCAGCAGCGAGTCGAGCCCACCCAGGTTGGCCAGGGCGATCGGCACCCCGATCACCGGCAGCGGCGTGGCCGCGGCAACGACGCCGGCCAGGTGGGCGGCCCCACCGGCGGCGGCGATGATGACCTCGATGCCGGCGTCGACGGCCCCGCGGGCGAACGCGATGGTGTCGTCCGGAGTCCGGTGGGCCGAGAGCACCCTCACCTCCACCTGGACCCCGAACGAGCGGAGGGTCTGAACCGCGTCGTCCATGATCGACGAGTCGGAGGCGCTTCCCATGATGATGGCAACGGACATGACCGCATTCTGCCCGACCCATGCCCCCCCGGTCACATCCTTTCGTTGACCGTTCCCGGTCGATTCCCCGCAGACCGAGAGGCGGACCTGTACGGTTGATCGAATTCATTCATCAGGGGTCGTGGACCACGACGGCCTCACAACCGGCCGGAATCGGCTGATCGGAGGGGAGGCAGGATGCGCATCGGCGCGATGTTCAACACGGAGGTTCCGTTCGATCAGATGATCGGCGAGGTCGCCTCGCTGCGCGATGCTGGTATCCAGACCGCGTGGGCCTCGCAGATCTTCGCCTACGACGCGCTCACGGCCATCGCCGCCATCGGGCGGGAGGTGCCCGGCATCGACTTCGGCACGGCCGTCATCCCCACCTATCCACGCCATCCGGTGATGCTGGCGGGCCAGGCCCTGACTGTGCAGGCCGCCACCTCGGGGCGACTGACGCTGGGAATCGGACTGTCCCACCAGGTGGTCATCGAACACGTCTTCGGGCAGTCATTCGAGAAGCCCGCCCGGCACATGCGCGAGTACCTCTCGATTCTGGTACCGCTGCTCGAAGGCGAGCAGGTCACCTTTGCCGGCGAGACCCTACGGGCCTCCACGTTCGGACCGTTGCAGATCTCAGCACCCGCGCCACCGGTGCTGGTGGCAGCCTTGGGCGACACGATGCTGAAGATCGCCGGCCAACTGGCGTCGGGCACGGTCACGTGGATGACGGGTCCGGCCACCATCGAGTCCCACATCGCTCCGTCCATCCGGGCGGCCGCGGCGGCCGCGGGCCGGGCCGAGCCCCGAATCGGGATGGGACTTCCGGTGTGCGTGACCGACGACGTGGCTGCGGCGAGGGAGAAGGCCTCCGCCGTGTTCGCCATCTACGGGGAGCTGCCGTCCTACCGGGCCATGCTCGACCGGGAAGGGGCCGCGGGTCCGGCCGACGTGGCCATTGTCGGCACCGAAGCGGAGGTCAAGGCCCAGATCCGACGACTGGCCGACATCGGAGTCACCGACTTCTGCGCGGCGCCGTTTGGATCGTCTGATCAGGTCAACGCTTCGGTGGACGCCCTGGCCAGCTTGATCTAACCGTCAAGTAGAGGGTTAGAATGAGATCGATCGGGCCGAACCCCCATCGCCTTCAGACCTGCTGCAGCCGGCACTTCCTGGACGAGAATCCCGGCGTTACCAACGTTCGTGGGAACAGCTAGCGGGTAACGCGCGTGTACTTGAACTCGTTGAGGTCCGGGTGCCCGCTGACCAGCTCGAGAACGTGATCGATCGTGGCACGGGCCACGCCCGCGTCGCCCGCGGGGCGACTCATCAACCGCACGAATACAGCCCGGTCCTCGACGATGAAGGTGGGAACGCCGAAGACCTCCAAGTCGCTCACGTACCGTTCGTGCTCGTCCCTGATGGTCTTGGCGGGCCAGCCAGCATCCACTTCGGCCAACACGGCATCGGCATCGGTACCGGCCCGGGCGATGGCGCTGCGGACGACGTCACGATCCCGGAGATCGCCACCGTCGTCGTGGCGGGCGGTGAACAGCGAGCGATGGACGGACAGGAAGTGGTCCGGCAACCGGTCTCTGACCACCGCACCGGCGGCAAGGGACAGCAGGTCCGGCTGCTGTGCCGGATCCTCCCAGGCGGGGGTGCCCCCCTCGCGCACATGGGCTTGATTGAGGAAGAACGGGACGAACGTCACATCCCACGGGGCACCGGCCTCGAGGCCGTCCAGGATGTGCTCGTGCGCGCTCCGGGCAAATGGACACCGGTAGTCCCAGGTCACCGCAAAGGTCTGGCGTGTTGGCATGGTTGTGGAACCCCTTCGACGGACGATCCATTCCTGTGGGATCGATTCTTGACATGCCCGGTTCAACGATGCCACCCGGGTTCCAGCGGGCCACTCCGGTTCGGCGAGTCCATCCGGGTTCGACGAGGCGTCCGGGTTCGATGTCGCCGCGCCGCATCAGGCCGGTCCGGTCAGACCAGGCGGCGCCCCATCAGGCCCAGGGCGGCGCCGATCGCGGCCCCGCCGAGCACGTCCGAGGCATGGTGGGCCCGAAGATGGAGCCGGCTGACTCCCACCAGTGCGGCGCTGGTGAACAAGATCGCATTGCCGGCACGATCGTGGCGCTGGCTCATGACGGTGGCGGCGCAGAATGCCGCCAGGGTGTGGCCGCTGGGAAAGCTGCTGGTCGTCGGCTCCCGCACCGGGATCCCGCCCTCGGTCAGCCGCAGTCCGGCCCGATCGGGCCGCGAGCGCCCGACGACCGACTTGAGCATGCGGTTCACGATGCTCGATTCGACGCCGGCGATGGCCAACGCCCGGACGGCTCGCGCCCGCTCGGGCCCGCTGTGTCGAGCCCGCCAGATCGTGGTCGCCGTCCACATCAACCCGTGGTCGCCGAGGCCGGTGATTAACTTGGCCATGCCGTCGAGCGATGGCGCCCCCCGAAGCGGCTCGAACCAACGGTCCACCCGTTCATCGAAGGTCTGCACCACGCCGACGAACCCATCTCGCCGGTCACCTTCGTCATCCCACCCGGGTCGACCGGCCGCACTGTCCCAGCCCGGATCGTTCCGGCCCGGATCGTCCCTGCTCTCGATTGTGGGCCAAGCGATCTCCAGCTCGGTCATGCAGCACCCCCGACGGTGGCACCCAACACCACCGACGCCTCGTCCGGGTTACCGCCGTAGGCGGGGCAGAAGGCCCGGAAGCGGCAGTAGTTGCACAACGCGGAGGTCCGGGGTCGGAAGTCCTCGTCGTGGCACGCCCGTTCGATGGCCGACCAGACGGCCGTGGTCTTGATCCGTTGCCCGCGCACCGCTTGGTCGGACGGTTCGGCGATGATGACCATGGGCTCCTTCAGGTGGAGCAGCTTGACCTGCACGGGCTTCTGGCCCAATACCTCCTGACACAGGAGCGCGTAGATGTGGACACCGATCAGCTTCGACTGCTCGAAGGCTTCCGACGGGGCACGTCCCGTCTTGTAGTCGATGACCACCAGCTCACCGTCGGGGGTCCGATCGAGGCGGTCGAGGATCCCTCGAAGCCGCATCGCACCCACCCGGGCCTCCAGCATGAGCTCGATCCCGACCGGGGCGATCTCGTTGGGATCCTCCAGGGCGAAATAGTTTTCGATCAGGGATTCGGACTCTGATCGCAAGACGTCCGCATCGCCGGTCGCCAGGGCGAGGGCGAGGTACTCCGGGTCGTCCTGCAGTTCGGACCAGGCGAGGTCCAGTTCGGCTGCGGCAGCCCGGGGCGAGCGCAGCCCCTGCGGATAGCGCCAGAACAGCCCCTCGAGCACCCGGTGCACGAGCGTTCCCTTCACCGTCCAGATGGTCGGCTCGTCAGGAAGGTGCTCGATCGAGTTGAACCGGAAGGCTAGGGCGCAGTCACGGAATGAGGTGACCTTGGAGGGCGAGAGCGATCGTGGCAATTCGAACGGCACCTACACAGACTACGACGGGGGTGTGCCGCCCAGCGTGTCCCTCGCCCGGAGCAGCCAGGCGGCCACCACGGCCGGCTGCTGCATGGGCCCGAAATGCCCGACACCGGGGATGACCTCCACGGTGGCGTGGGGGAGCTCGGCTGCGTCGGCCCGGATGAATGACGGGCCGAAGGCGTCGGTCCGCTCCCCACACGCCAGCGCCACTGGACAAGCGATCTCCCTGAGGTGGCCGAAGGCGCCATGGGACGCGCCGTGGGCATAGATCTCGGCCTCGTCTTCGCGCCGGCACAGCAGACGGATCGAACGCCCGTCTCCGCCCGCCGCGGCGGGAACCAGTTCGAACCCCGCCTCGACATAGGAACGGAGGGCATCCGGATCGAGGTCTCCGAACGGCGGTTTCGACGAGAAGTTGAGGAAGGCGTCCTCTGCCGACGGGAACGTCTCGCGTCGGCGCCGGGCCCCGGCTGACAGGGGATTGTCGACGGCAAGGGCTGCAGTGACGCCGTCGGGCCCCTCCGGGAACACAACCGGTTCGAAGCAGTACAGCGTGGAGAAGGTCCCCGGTCTGGCCTCCTCGGCCAGGAGAACGGCGGCACCGCCGCACGAATGGCCGAAGGCAGCCGGTTGGCGCAACCCGAGGTGATCGATTGCCGCGAGCACGTCGATGCAGAATCCGGACCAGGCGAAGTCCCCGTCGACGGGCCTGTCTGACTGACCATGGGCCCGTAGGTCCAATCCCCAGCAGTGATAGCAGTCGCCGAGGTTCGCGGCCAGCGGGCTGAGCACCTCGGCGCAGAACCCGGTGGCGTGGACCAACAGCATGTCGGTGCCCCGGCCCCCGAAGTCGTAGACGGCGATGCCGAGGCCGTCGGGAGTGGTGCACCGATCCTGCCTGGGAGGGTGCTCCTGAATGACCGAACTCACCCTGGGGACGGTAGCCGAGAGGCAGACTTCCGGCCGCCCGGCTACCTGCCACGCGTCCCCCGTCCGGACCGACTAGACATTGTTGGCTTATGGAGCACTTTCTGGCTACGTGGGGATACCTGGCGGTGTTCGTTTTGAGCTTCATCTCGTCGATGGGACTCCCGGTGGGGGCCGAGGTAGCCATCATCTACGGGGGCGTGCTGGCCAGCGGCCAGGTGGTCGGCGTCCATCCGCTCAATCTTGTTCTCGTCATCGTGGTGGCGACCCTGGCCGAGGTGACGGGATCGGTGGCCGGCTACCTCATCGGGTACTTCGGCGGACGGCCCCTGGTGGACCGGGTGGGAAAGTACGTGCTGCTCACCCACAAGGACCTCGACCGGGCGGAGGCGTGGTTCGCGCGCCGGGGCGAGCCGGTCGTCCTGTTCGGGCGGTTCATCCCGCTGCTCCGCTCGTTCGTCTCCTTTGCCGCGGGCCTGGCCGAGATGGCCATGGCGAAGTTCCTCATCTTCACGGTGATCGGGTGCGCCATCTGGTCCACGGCGCTAGTCAGCCTGGGATACAGCTTGGGCAGCACCTACCATCACGTACTGAAGGCGTTCAGCTATGCCGGCTACGTCGCCGCCGTGCTGGTGGTCATCGCCGTGGCCGCCCTCTTCGTCCACCGGCTTCGCCAGCTGCGCGAGGAGCGTCGCTGAAGCCATGGCCGGGGCACTGGGTGCTGCTCGCCGACAGCGCGGACGCGGCATGCCACAGGATCGCGTGCGGTGAGCGGAGCCCGTCGTCCTTCGGCGCGCCGGGCCGCCGCCGAGGCGTCCCAGCACCTGGAGCGGTCGGTATCGTGGAATGGCCTGCGAGCTGGGGACCGGGTCATCGTGGCCGGACTGCACATGAGGGGCGCCAACTGGGAGTTCCGGGCCCACGTCCTCAACCGGCACAACGGGACTGAATCGATCGAGGTGATCGGCGGCAGACCAGGCGATCGCACCATCCGGTCGTTCGGACCGGACCGGATCTTCGCGGCAATGGGCGCGAAGGGGAGCCGGGGCAATCCCCAACGGGCGATCGCCGGCCAGCCGTCTCTGGCCGAAGCGCCCCGCCTGCCCTTCGGCTGATCGGGCCGACGTCGCACCCGTCCTCGTCGAATGATGGCTCCGGTCGGAATCGAATCGCCCGGCCATCCACACCGGTAGGGTGCCGGCAATGGCCACGATCACCTTCTTCCATGCCCATCCCGACGATGAGGCCATCGCCACCGGGGGCACCATGGCGAGCCTCGCCGACCAGGGCCACCGGGTGGTCCTGGTGACCGCCACCCGGGGCGAGCTCGGCGAGATACCTGACGGCCTGCTCGGCCCGGGGGAGTCCCTGACGGAGCGCAGGATGTCCGAACTGGCCGATGCCTGTCGACTGTTGGGGGTGGCCCGCCAGACCTTTCTCGACTATCACGACTCGGGCATGGCCGGCGAGCCGACCAACGACGAGCCCGGGACGTTCGCCGCTGCCGATGTGACCGAGGCGGCGGCCGCACTGGCGGTCGTCCTCGACGACGAGGCCTCGGACGTGCTGGTCATCTACGACGAGCACGGCGGCTATGGCCATCCCGACCATGTGCAGGTGCACCGGGTGGGCATGCAGGCCGCAGAGCTGGCGGCCACGCCGGTGGTCTACATGGCGACCATGAACCGTGACTTCATGCGTTCCTTCGCCGCCCTGGCCGAGGACTCGGACTGGGGGCCCCCGGAAGCGACCACCGACGGGATGGACACCATGGGCGAGCCCGCGAGCCGGTTGACGACCGAAGTGGATGTCACCCCGTGGATCGAGACCAAGCGCCAGGCCATGCGGGTCCACGCCAGCCAGATCGGGGAGACGAGTTTCTTCCTGTCCATGCCCGACGATGTGTTCACGATGGTCTTCGGGCAGGAGTGGTACATCCGCGTGAAGCCCCGGGTCGACGGCTCAGCCGAGGGCAACCGCGAGGCCGGGCTCATGGCGGGCGCCGGATCCGTGAGCGAGGATGGCGGGGCCTCGGCGCGGGGAGGTAGGGCGGAGCCTTGACGGCGGACCACCGGGTGTTGCGGGTGCACGGAGGTCGGTTGGTGGTCGCCGAACGGCGCCTCGATCTCGAGTCCGAGCTCGATGCCGCGGCGGCAGAAGGATTCGAACTGGTCGACTCCTTCGCGGTCGATGACAATGTCTACCTGGTGCTGCGAAGGAGGGGATAGCACGTCGGGTGCTCCGGTCGCCCTCCCACACCTCCGGCGGTGGCGGACCTGCACGGGGCGATGGCAACGGCAGCCGGTTCAACGTGAGGTAGGGGATTGTTCCAATCCATACCTCACGTTGCTGCCGAAACTTAGAACTCGGTGAACGACTGGATGGAGACGACCCGGTCCCGGCCGGACTCCTTGGCCCGATAGAGCGCCTGGTCGGCCCGCTCGATCAACGAGGCCGTGTCCTCGATACCGTCCCAACTGGTCAGACCGGCGGAGAGGGTGACGCCGAAGTCGGAGGTGGCGTCGCGTCCTCCCGCCCTGAGCTTGTCGAGGAGGTGGTGTCCACCGAGGATGTCCGTATCGGGCATGACCAGAAAGAATTCCTCGCCCCCGTACCGCACGACGAGATCCTGGTGCCGGAGGTTCGAGACCATGACCGCGGCGATGGACCGAAGGACGGTGTCACCGGCTACCTGCCCATGGCGCTCGTTGTACTGCTTGAAGTGGTCCAGGTCGATCATGGCCACACTCAATGGCGACTCGGACCGAATGGCATGATCCATCTCGATCTGGATGCGTTCGAAGAGGATTCGCCGATTGGCCAAGCCGGTGAGGGCGTCGGTCCGGCTCTCGACTACGGGCCCTCTGGCGAAGGTCGCACGGCTGGTGACCCGCAGGAAGGCGGCGGCGACCGCCTCGGCGTCGGTGACCTGCGGATCGGGGCCGGTGTCGGGCGCCGGGCGCTGCACCACCATGACCAGCTCTCCCTCGGGGCAGTAGCCGATCGGAAGGGCACAGAGCGTCGGTGTGAGCACTGGGCAGTCGGAATCGAGGGCCTGGTGCAGCTCCGGGCATTCGGCCACTGCGGACATGTCTCCCTCACTGCCCGGCCACGCGGCCAGAAGGACGAACCGCCTGGCCTCCACACTCCTGGCGAACACGGCCACCCGGTCGGCCGGAATGATGTCGGGCACCAGGGGAAGGCCCCGACCGAACGCGGCCTGGATGGCGTCCGCAGGTGCACCTGGGTCATCGGGCCCCACCTCGTCGATGGCGGCGCGCAGGGCCCCGATGGAGCGGCGAATGTGGCTGCGCTGGTTCAGGGGCCCGACCGTCCGGGCGGTGATGGCGATGACGATGACGATGGTCGACGCCGAGACCACGATGGCAGCGGCGAGGTTGCCGCCGCGGAGGCCGGATGTCCACGCCAGGACGGCGACCAGGGCGACGGCGTAGAGGCCGACGGCCATCCGCATCGCTCGGTTGCCGATGATGCCCACGAAGACGACTCCGACGATGACTGCGGGAGCGAAGGTCCCGTAGCTGTCGGACGTCCCGGCGGCGAGGAGCCCCAGGGCGGCGAGCGCCAGGCAGGTGACCGCGAACGCGATGGTGGCGTGGGCGGCGGTGCTGGCACTCCCTTTGGAGATGACCATGAAGAGTGCCACCAAGACCACTGCCACCAGGGCGCAGGTAATGGCCCCGGCCAGATACCACCACCGGGTGTGGGAGCGGTCGACAAGGATGACCGCGGCGAGCACGGGTACGGCGATTGACGCCGCGATCAAGCCGGTGGTGGTGCCATCTCGGGCCTCACGTGGCGCGAGACGGGTCACATCGAAGTTCACCCTGGGGGTATCGGCCGGGGTGGAGCGCTCCTTTACCGCTCGCTTGGTCCCGGGGCCTCCGGTCGGGGCCGGATCAACTCGTGCGGAAGGCCTCCAGGCACGACTGAGCGGCGTCCGAGGGGCTTGGGCATACTGGACCGGTGACGATCTTCGACGTCGACGGTATCCGTCTCACCCGTGTGCCGTACTTCGACGTGGCCCTCGGCGCCGAGGTCATCGGCTTCTCCGCTGCACAGGCCGACGCCGTGCCCTGGGCTGTGCCTGACTGGGCCACGGCCGAGGGCCAGGTGCTGGTGGGACAGGCAGTGTGGGTGATCCAGTCGGACGGGCAGGCCGTGGTCGTCGACCCCTGTGGCGCGGCCGACGCCTTCCTCCGTTCCGGGCCCGAGGCGATCGGGCATCAAATGGCAGTGACCGCCGCCATGTCCGATACCGGCCTTGCTGTCGAGTCGATCGACACCGTGGTGCTGAGCCACCTCGATGGCATCGGCATGACTGCAGCCCTTGACGCCGACGGAGCGTGGGTACCGTTGTTCCCGAACGCCAGGGTGGTGCTTAGCCGTGACGAGTTGGACTATGTCAGGTCCCACCCTGGCATCGGCGGATCGGCAGCCCTCGGCTGCCTCATGGACCAGGGTGTGGTTGACGGTGTGATCCCTCCGCGGGTCATGGCCCCGGGAGTGACATTCGAGCTGACGGGCGGTCACTCACCGGGTCACGGTGTCCTTCGGGTGGGGGATGGAGCGGTCTTCATCGGCCACCTGGCCATCAATCCCCTTCAGGTCGGTGCCGGCATGATGCCCGGCCAGCACGTCGACGCCGAGGGGGCATGGGCGGCCCTGGAGCGGGAGTTGAGGTGGGCGTCCGAACGGGAAGCCCTGGTGATCGGACCGCTGTGGCCGGAGCCCGGTGCCGGGCGGATTTCCGGCCCACCGTGGGTGGTCACGGCGGCATGAGCCGCCGACGTCGGTCGGCGTTGGGCGCCAGGACGACGTCCGGGGTCAGCCGCTCCGAAGGAGGCCCTGGGCCGAGGACCGTCCACCGGTGCCATCCGGCGCCGGGGCTTTGCCGTGGTCGAGAGCCCCTCGTACCCCTCGACCTCGAACCGCTCGGCCGGCGCCTCTCGATGTAGGTGGTGACCATGGTGGCCCTGCGGCCCAGGAACCTTTTCGGTCATGATCGGTATCGACCGAATTGGTCTCGGGCTTGAACGTTGCGGTCTCCCAGCCTGCGGGGTCCACAGCCAGAGCCAGAGCCAGGTCGAGGCCACGGCGGGATGCAGGGCCGACCAGGCGTCACCGAGGCGAGCTCAGAGGACGCGCTGGCCAGGTGAGGACCCCACGGTTGGCGGTCGAGGGTTACCCGAGGCAGTTCCCGCGCTGGCGTAGGCTCCGGCACAATGAACGGACAGCAGGTAGGGATTCTGGGAGCAGGTCGACAGGCGCTCGAGTCAAGTGGCTACTTCAGTGAGGTGGGCATCGTCACAGAGTTCTTTGTCGAGGAGTCGCCCCCTGACTACGACCGTCGGTCCGAGGAATACGGAGCTCCGATCCTCACGTTCGATGACGACTTGGGAAAATTCGCCGAACTGCCCGTCATTTCTGCAGTGGGGTCTCCCGAAGCTCGTCGAAGACTTGTCGGACGATGGGTGAACACTGATTTTATGACCTTGAAGTCCGGCAGAGCATGGATCGCGGATACCGCCGAGATCGGAATGGGCTCGACGGTCGCTCCACTGGCTGCCCTCAACCGGGCTGTCCGGATCGCAAGCCACGTAGTGGTGAATGTAGGAGCTCTTCTCAGCCATGATGTGAGCATTGGTGCATTTTCGACCATCGGCCCCGGGTGCAGAATCGGCGGGAAGGCCACCATTGGTACGGACGTCGTAATTGGCATCGGCTCCACTGTCATAGACAAGGTGACCATTGGCGACGGCGCCTTCATCGCGGCAGGGGCTGTAGTCATCGCCGACGTTGGTGACAACCAAGTTGTAATGGGTGTTCCCGCACGTTCGAAACCCATCAAGGACTGGCGGCGTTGACGAAACCGATTCCATTTTTGTCTCCAACCTTTCCCGCGCCGGCCGTGATCGCGGCTGACTATGCCGCCATTGTTGAACGCGGTATCTATTCAAACAGCGGCCCATTGGAAATGCAGCTGGCCAGGGAGGTCTCCGACCTCATCGGACATGATGTGAGCGTCGCTCTCGTGACGAGCGGCACCACGGCCCTGCAACTGGCTATTGCCTCGACGTTTCGCCCTGGTCGACGATTCGCCCTCGTCCCCTCGTTTACATTTCCCGCCGGGCCACTGGCCCTTCGGTGGTGCGGCTTTGAACCCATCTTCCTCGATATCGAGTTCAGTTCGTGGCAGCCCGGCATATCGAGCGTCCAGCAATATATTCAGAGGCACGGAGACGAAATAGGCGGGATCCTACTGACCAATACGTTCGGCGTGGCGTAACTATTCAGGTCCCCTGATCGGCGCGTCCACCACCTGCACGAACGACGC
>JADMIJ010000178.1 GCA_015478655.1 Acidimicrobiales bacterium
CAGGTCGCCTCGGAGAACGCGAATCGAGACCCGAGAAAGACACCAGCCACCTAGACAATATCCCCCCAGGAGCCACGGTCGGCAGCGTGTGCAATACGTACGGCGGGTTGCCGAGCTGGCTACCCAAGTCGACGCTTCCCGTCCACAGGATCGTGGTGGCGACGGCCAGACACCCGCGGTTGGGGATCGAGGGCGACACGTTCCTCGCCCTCCTGTCGCACGGGAAGACCCGCATCACCATGTCCGGACCGGCGGTTCCCCCCTTCGTGGCGGCACCGCCGCCTACCACTCCGGTCACCTTCATGTTCTCTTTGAACGACACATCAGGGGTCGTCCCCATCCGGGCTTCCGACTTCGAGACAGTCGATGGCGCTGGACAGATCAGATCCACCTGGTCGTTCTCGACTCCGGACCGCCCCGGTTCACCCCCCGTGGGAAGACGATCACCTTCCAGATCACCGGGACCATGGCCATTGGCACCGGGAGCGTTCGCTGGTCTCCCGATGACAAACCTCTGACGACCTGGGATTTCACTGTGGAGAACGACTGAGGCCACTGGCCTTCGAATTGCCAGGAGTCGGGACCGGACCGCGTCGACTCCGTCGAGCAATGAGGGACGGGCTAGGGCGCTCCCGCGGTGTCGGGCAGGAACCGACCCAACCCGGACACCGCTTCGTAGAATTCACTCACTGTCTCTCGGATGATCTGGCGCACCGGAAGCACATCTCTGACCCGCCCGGCCACCTGGCCACCGAAGGCGAAGCCGGCGTCGAGGTCCCCTTCGAAGTAGAGCTTGAGGACCCCGTCGATTCCCACGGTCCGGCCCATCACGACTGATGCCTCCTTCTCCAGGCTCTCGCTGAAGGGGGTCCGCATGACCCGGTAGGCGGGGCTCGAGTGGGCGCTGAGCACGACGGTGTCGGTGGCATCCGCATCGGCGACCAATCGCTTGTAGTTGTCGTGTACAGGAGACTCGGTGGCACTGACCATGCGCGTCCCCATCTGCACCCCTTCGGCTCCCAGCGCAAAGGCAGCCGCCATCGACACCCCATCCACCATCCCCCCGGCTGCGATGACCGGCAGGTCGAACTCCGCACACACCTGCGGCAACAGGACGATGGTGGCCACCGGCCGGGTGCTCTTGAAGCCACCTCCCTCGCCCCCTTCGACCACCAGCCCATCCACCCCGGCGTCGACGGCCTTCTGCGCTGCACGCAACGATGGCACCACGTGGAAGACGGTGATCCCGGCGTCATGGAGCTGTTGGGTGTACCGGGTTGGATCCCCGGCGGAGGTCGTGACCAACTTGACTCCTTGGTGGGCCACGAAACCCACGATGTCGGGATCCGCCACCATCATCTGGGCGATGTTCACGCCCCATGGCTTGTCCGTCAGGTCGTGCATGACTGCCATCTCCTCCCGGACCTCGTCGAGGCGACCGGAGGACGTCTCGACGATCCCCAGACCGCCGGCGTTCGACACGGCCGACGCCAGCTGGGCCCGGGCGATGAAGCCCATCGGCGCCTGGACGATCGGGTAGTCGACCCCGAGCATCTCGCTGACTCGGGTTCGCAGGGGCGGTGGCGGGGGCGACTCCGGAGTGGGTCCCATTTCGCAATCATGCCCCGCCGCCGCACGGTGGCCCAGATATCCCGCCGCCGCAGCTGAAGCCCAAGTCATTTCGCGCCCGAGCAGGCGCCTCAGGGTCGGGCAGGGATCAGCACCGCACCTGCCGCCACAACCAGGAAGAACGTCGCGAATTCGTTGGAAGCGGAGGTGGCCGGCCCGAACCGAGGGCCTCGACAATGCGCCTCTTGGCTTCGAGCCCGACTGGGCAGCGCCGCACGGGGTGACAGAGAATGATCGAATGCCGAAGATGAGTGCGGGACTCCTGGCCTACAAGATGCCGGCCCAGGATCGGCTCGAGGTGTTGTTGGTTCATCCCGGCGGCCCGTTCTGGAAGAACAAGGATTCCCACGCATGGTCGGTCCCCAAGGGTGAGTACCGGAACGGCGACGAACCGGAGCGAGAAGCAGACCGAGAATTCACCGAAGAACTGGGCCAACCAGCCCCCAAGGGACCGCGCCTCGAGTTGGGCTCAGTCCACCAGTCAGGCGGCAAATGGGTCCGTGTCTGGGCCGTCGAGGTGGACGACATCTCGGTGGAAGACATCCAGAGCAATTCCTTCGAGATGGAATGGCCACCGAAATCGGGAAGGAACGTGAGATTTCCCGAGGTTGACCGGGCCGAATGGATGACCATTCCTCAAGCCCGAGACCGCCTGGTCAAAGGCCAGGTCGAGTTCCTCGATCGCCTTCTTGACGCCCTCGATCGCCGGGCATGACCAGGGACCTGGACGCCCGCCGCGCCGGGCTCGACTCGCTCGGCGATGAGATCTCCGCTTGCCGCCGCTGCCCCCGGCTGGTGGATTGGCGTGAGCAGGTGGCGCGCGACAGGCGAGCCGCTTTCCAGGACCAGGAGTACTGGGGTCGACCGCTACCCGGTTTCGGCGACCCGGCGGCGCGCGTGCTGCTGGTAGGACTGGCGCCCGCCGCCCATGGAGGCAATCGAACAGGGCGGGTATTCACCGGTGACCGGTCCGGCGACTGGCTCTTCGCCGCTCTGTGGCGCACCGGCTTCGCCAATCAACCCGAAAGCGTCGCTATCGACGATGGCCTTGTCTTGTCGGACGCCTATGTGGTCGCTGCGGTCCGCTGCGCCCCACCGGCCAACAAGCCCACCCCTTCTGAACGCGATGCCTGCGTCCCCTATCTGCGCCGTGAGCTCCTGCTGCTGTCCGATGTGCGGGTCGTCGTCGCGCTGGGCCAGTTCGCGCATCAGATCGTGGCAGGCGAGCTCGGGATCAGGCCGCGGCCCCCTTTCAGCCACGGAGCCGAGGCGGTGGCGCCGGACGGAACCGTGCTGCTCAGTTCCTACCATCCGAGCCAAAGGAACACGTTCACCGGAATGCTGACCGAAACCATGTCGGACGACGTGCTTATCCGGGCCCGCCGGTTGGCCGATGAAGCATCTGCAAGCTGCACCTAAAGATCTTTGTATAATACACCGCTAGTCCTCCGTGGAGTGGAATAATTG
>JADMIJ010000054.1 GCA_015478655.1 Acidimicrobiales bacterium
CCAACGTCATGGACCGATGATGCCAGCCAGGTGTGACAACCACTCAGAACAGATGGAACATCATGGGCGGTGACGGGCGGACCGACCCACACCACAACCCGACGCTTCTTCAGGCCAATGCCGATTCGAACGACGCCAGCCAGGGGAAGGGACCTCCGGCGCCCCGAATTGTTCCGGAATTCTTTCTAAAGTTCCGTCCCAGACCTGCCGATAGCCAGAGGCCGGGTCTGTAGAGCAGGGAGCCTGCAACCCCCCATCCGCAAGTCGCGCCCTGCTCCGGACCCGGCCCTCTCTCGTCATAGCAACGATCGGCGGTTCCGGTGGAGGGCATCTCGTGCCTCCTCCACCTCACGGGCGAAAGGGCAATCCAAGCCCTAGGCGATGGGCAATGCCAGCCCTAATACCCTGCCTCTGGATCCACCACGCCTATCAAGGCCTCGCCGGCGGAGAAGCGGCCGACGTTGGTGCGGATGCGCTCTGCCAGCAGCGGCACCACCATCTCGATGGTGTCGGCGGTGTGGGGAGTGATGATGCAGTTGGGCATGTCCCAGAGTGGATGGCCATCGGGCAACGGCTCCGGATCGGTGACATCGAGCGCGGCCCCGGCGATCGATCCGGCGGCCAGGCCTGTCACCAAGGCATCGGTGTCAACGTGTCGGCCACGGGCCACATTGATCAGCCACGCGCTCTCGTCCATGAGGGCAAGTTCGGGCGCCCCGATGATTCCTACGGTCTCGGGGGTGAGGGCCAAAGCCAAGATCACGAGGAGGGCTCCGGGCAATGCCCCATGGAGCTTCGACACCGGCACCGTGTGGGATGCGCCGGGCAGAGGCTCGGGCTGTCGACGGACCACCGTGGTTTCGACCCGAAAGGGCGCAAGCTGTTCGAGGAGCAGCCTGGCGATCCCACCTCCGCCGAGGATGGTCACCCGCTGGTCGTACAGGCTGGTCCCGGCGGGAGCGCCCCACGAGCGGGCGGTGACCCGAGTGGGCAGATGTCGAAGGCCGGCGAACGCGAGGGCCAAGGCATGTTCGGCCACCGGTTCGGCATAGGAGGCCTTGGCGCTCGTCCAGACGCGATCGTGATCCAGCAGACCGAATTCGGCGATCCGCTCAACACCGGCCATCGGCAACTGCACCCAGCGGATGCCGGGCGAAACGGCCAGCTGATCGGCAAGACCGGAGACATTGGCCGGGTCGAGCCACACGATGGCGTCTGGACTGTCTTCCGCCGCGACCACGGACCCACCGCCGGCCACTACGGCATCGGCGGCGAACGACGCGGAGCGGGGGCCGATGGCGATGCGGGGCACGGACATTCTTCGCACTCTATCGACGGGCTCGATCCCGCTCCCGAACTCCCGGCACCCAAGCGCCGTCGACGCTCAACCCAGCGGAAGCCCGCCCAGCGGGAGCCGGGTGCAGGCGGAGCCCGGATCCCGGCGCGGTCTGGCCGCGGGCCTACCGGCCGGGGTTCGGCCCCGTCCCGAACCGTGATTTGATTCAATGGGAGCGCCGGGCCATCCCAGCCATCCCAGCCATCCGGACAACCGGACATCCCGGCCGATCGGGGGATCGATGATCGTTCAGTTCAATGTCCGTGACTTCTTGGATCGGGCCGAGTTCGCATACCCGGACCGGGTGGGTTTGATCGACGAGCCGAATCAGCCGGCTGAGGGATGGGGACAACTCACCTTCTCCGAGCTGGCCATGCGGGCACGCGCCCAAGCCGCGGGACTCGACCGGCTGGGCATCGACCCGGGGGAACGGGTGGCCATCGTCTCTCACAACTCATCGCGACTGCTGACCTCGTTCTACGGCGTGTGCGGGTGGGGCCGCATCCTGGTCCCCATCAACTTTCGACTGGCGCCCTCCGAGGTCAAGTACATCGTCGAGCACTCGGGCGCCTCGGTCCTGATGGTCGACCCCGAGCTCGAGGCGGACCTCGCCGGCGTAAAGACCCACCACCGCTTCGTGCTCGGCGCCGATACCGACGGCCTGCTCTTCCCGGCAAACGCCCGGCCTCTGGACTGGGAGGCGGACGAGCAGGCCACAGCCACCATCAATTACACGTCAGGCACGACGGCGCGACCCAAGGGCGTCCAGCTCACGCACCGGAACTGCTGGGTCAACGCCACGGTGTTCGGCTGGCACATCCAACTCTCCGACCACGATGTCTACCTCCACACACTTCCCATGTTCCACGCCAATGGATGGGGCATGCCGTGGTCGACCACGGCCATGGGCTGCACACAGGTGGCGCTGCGGAAGGTCGACGGCGCCGAAATCCTGCGACGGGTCGAGCGTCACGACGTCAGCGTGCTGTGTGCCGCTCCTGCCGTGGTGAATGCCATTCTCGACGCCCTCCCCGACTGGGACCGGCCCGTCCCTGGGGAGAACCGGACACGGGTAATCGTGGCCGGCGCGCCACCACCCAGCCGGACCATCGAGCGAATCGAATCCGAGCTCGGATGGGAATTCATCCAGATCTACGGCCTCACCGAGACGTCCCCGCTGCTCACCATCAACCGTCACCGGTCGGAGTGGGACGGCCACTCCACAGGCGGTCGGGCCCGCAAGCTGATGCGGGCCGGGGCTCCCGCCTTGGGCACTGAGCTCCGGGTGGACGAGGACGGCGAGGTGCTGGCGCGGAGCAATACCGTCATGGATGGCTACTGGAATCAACCCGACGAGACTGATGCCGCGCTGGCGGAGGGATGGTTCCACACCGGGGACGGCGGACTGCTCGACGCGGAGGGACATCTGAGCATCCTCGACCGCAAGAAGGACGTCATCATCTCAGGGGGCGAGAACGTCTCGTCGATCGAGGTCGAGGACGCCATCTTCTCGCTCAGCGGGGTGGCGGAGGTGGCGGTGATCGGCATTCCCGACGACACCTGGGGCGAGATGGTGATCGCCCTGGTGGTTCCGGCCGAGGGGAGCGGTCTGACCGAGCAGGGCGTTGCGGATCACTGCCGCAGCGCCTTGGCCGGATTCAAGTGTCCCAAACAGGTGGAGTTCCGAGAGGCGCTGCCCCGGACCGCCACCGGCAAGCTGCAGAAGTTCAAGCTGCGAGCCCCCTACTGGGAGGGACGCGACCGCCAGGTCAACTGACGGCTACCTGCCTCTGGACAACGTCACCCCGGCACGAGGCTCCCACCCGAGCCCGAGCCTGACGCCGAGTCCGAACCTGGCGCCGAGACCTGAGCCGAGACCTGAGCCGAGACCGAGGCGGAGACCGACGCCGACGCTCCCTCGTGGGCCAGCCAATCATCGATGATCGCGCCGGTCCACGCCGGTGCCTCCAACATGGGTGTGTGGCCGATGTCCGGGGCAACTTCGAAGCGCCAGCTCGGGTGGGCCCGGCTGAGCCGACGGGCTGCGGCCAGGGTGACGAGGATGTCGCGGGCACCTTGCAACAGCAATGTCGGCTGGCTCAGGTGGTCGAGCCGGTCAGCGGCGCGTCCCGGTCGGGCCATCACTGATGACAGGGAGCGGGCCGACCGTAGGTAGGCGGCTTCGGACTCCACACGGTCCTGGCGGGCTGCCAACGCCAGGTGGGCCTCGACGACCTCGGCGGGGATACGAGAGGCGTCGACACAGCAGACATCGAGAGTCCGCCGCACGCTCTGCTCGGCGGTCATGCGCCGGCGGCGCTGGGCGAGATAGCCCTCGCCCAGTCCGGGAACTGCGCACACCAGGAAGTTGACGATGGCCCGCGGGTGCACGAGCCCGATCCGAAGGGTGGGCAGGGCCGGGTCGATGAGGATGAGGCCGGCGACCGAGTCGGGCTCCTTTGCGGCCTGAAGTGCAGCCACCAGTCCGCCCATAGAGTTGCCGATCAGAATTGCCGGTGTGCCGCCCAGGGCCCCGAGAAATCCGCTCAGGAGGCGACGGTGGCCCTCGATGTCGGCCGTCCGGGTGCCCGTGGGGGTCAGTCCGTGCCCCACCAGGTCAAGGGCCAGCACCCGCGAGTGGACGCTGAGGAGCGGGCCGACCGCCGACCAGTTCAGATGGGACCCGCCCAGGCCGTGCACCCCGATCAGCAGAGGCCCGTCCGCCGGCCCACCCATGTCGAGATAGTGGACGGGACCGTCGACTTTGGTCATGAGGGAACGGGCGCTCGCGGCCGGGCCAGCAGTCATCCCGGCAAGGCTACCGGCCGGCTCCAGAGGAGAGGCGGGCATGCCGGCGTCACCGACACGCCGACTCACCCACACGCCGACTCACCGACACGCCCTGACAGCTCGCCGTCCATGCCCCGAGTTGGTCCTACGCCGGCAGGAAGTCGAGCAGCAGTCGATTGACCTCGACCGGGGCCTCGATGGGCATCCAGTGCCCGGGTCCCTCGAGCCGCTCGTAGCGCCAGGGCCCGACAACATGGCCAGCTGATGCGGTCATCTGGTGCTCGGTGAGGGCAAAGTCTCCGGTGCTCCAGACCCCCATCGTGGGTGCCTGGATGGCCGGGAGCTCGAATGGCGCGTCGACGAAGGCGTCAGGAGGGACATTGGCCCGGTACCAGTTGAGGCCGGGTGTCAACGACCCGTGCTCCTCCAAATCGGCGATCACCGCGTCGGCGTCCGGGTGATTGGACCAGGCGCGCAGATTGGCCCACGAATCGGCTGACAGCCATCGCTCCGCCACGCCCTCGAACTGGAAGAGGAACATGTACCACGACAGTTGCAGCTGGGGGAACCCGGCGTCGCGGAAGGCCAGCGGATGCCCGACCGAGAGGGCGGCGAGGTGGTCGACCCGCTCGGGCACCAGCGAGCCCATCACCCAGGCCAGTGCCGCGCCCCAGTCATGGCCGACCACATGGGCTTTCTCCACCCCCAGATGGTCGAGCACGGCCAGGACGTCACCGGCCACAACCAAGAGCGAGTAGTGGTCGGCGCCGGAGGGCTTTCCCGACGTCCCGTACCCCCGCAGGTCCGGCACGATGACCTTGAATCCGGCCGAGGCCAGAGGTTCGATCTGATTCCGCCACAGACGCCCCGAGTCGGGGAACCCGTGGAGGAGCACAACCGGTCTGCCGTCTCCGGTCACCTCGAAGTGGATGTCCACGCCACCGCTGTCAACGCGCATGGCGCCACCCTCTCACCGAACGACGGAACACCGGATCGGTGCTCCTTCCTCCACCAGCAAGGCTGGCCTGTGTCAGACGGAAGGCGGGTCTCAGCGTCTGTCACCCGACGGGAAGTGGAGTTCGATGGGTCGAGCCTCGTTGCCCGCGGCGGGCTCGGGCCACCGGGTGGTCACCGACTTCAGCCGGGTGTTGAAGCGGATGCCTTCCATTCCGTGGATGTGGGCGTCCCCAAAGAGCGATTGCTTCCACCCTCCGAACGAGTAGTAGGCCATGGGCACAGGGATGGCCACGTTGATGCCCACCATCCCCACCTGCACTTCGCGCCGGAACCGCCGAGCGGCGTGGCCGTCCCGGGTGAAGATGGCCGTCCCGTTCCCGTACGGGTTGGCATTGACCAGCTCGATGGCCCGGTCGAGGTCGTCGACCCGGAGCACGGACAGGACCGGCCCGAAGATCTCGTCGCGGTAGACGCGCATCGAAGGGGACACCCGGTCCACCAGGCTGGGCCCCAGAAAGAACCCGGAGTCGCCCCCGGGGACCTTGACGTGGCGGCCGTCGAGAACCAGGTCGGCGCCCTCGGTCGCCGCCGACTCGAGGTAGCCGGCGACCCGGTCCCGGTGGGCCTCGGTGATCAGCGGTCCCATGTCCGACGCCGGGTCCGTGCCCGGTCCGACGGTCAGGTCGGCGGCCCGGTCACGCAGGGCACCGACGAGAGGGTCACCGTCCCCCACGGCCACGACGGCGGAGATGGCCATGCAGCGCTCCCCCGCCGATCCGTACCCGGCGGCGATGAGGGCGTCGGCGGCGGCGTCAAGGTCGGCGTCGGGCATGACCACGGCATGGTTCTTGGCCCCACCCAATGCCTGGACTCGCTTGCCTGCGGCGGTGGCCCGTTCGAAGACGTGGCGGGCCACCGGGGTGGAGCCGACGAAGGAGACGGCTGCCACATCGGGATGGTCGAGCAGCGCGTCGACGGCCACCGCGTCGCCGTGGACCACCGAGAACACGCCTTCGGGCAGTCCCGCCTCCCTCCACAGCTCGGCGATCAACAGTGACGGCGAGGGGTCCCGCTCGGAGGGCTTCAGGATGAAGGTGTTGCCGCAGGCGATGGCCACCGGGTACATCCACATCGGCACCATCACCGGAAAGTTGAAAGGGGTGATTCCCGCCACCACTCCCAGCGGCTGGCGGATCGACGAAGCATCGACGCCATGGGAGACGTCCTCGGAGAACTCGCCTTTCAGGAGGTGAGGGAGGCCACAGGCGAACTCCACCACTTCGATCCCACGAGCCACCTCGCCCCGTGCGTCCTCCAGCACCTTGCCGTGCTCGGCGGTGATGAGGCGGGCCAGATCGTCGCGATGGCGGTCGGCCAGCTCGCGGAAGGCGAACAGGACCCCCGTCCGAACCGTGAGCGATGCGTCACGCCATCCCGCCCAGGCGTTCCGCGACCGGGCGACCGCCTCGTCGACGTCGCGCTCCGATGCCAGCACCACCGCGCCCGTCTGCTCGCCCGAAGCGGGGTCGAACACCGGGGCGGTCCTTGCCTCGCCCCCTTCGAGTGAGGATCCGATCCACTTCACCGCGTCACCCATTCCGCAGCGTCGTCCGTCTCGGATACCACCGTCTCACGCCATCACACGTCCTGCTCACCCGTCTTGCTCCTCCAACCGACCGGCTCATGGTCGTCACCTCCCCGATGGGCCTCTCCTCATGGTACGGCCGATGCTGGGAAAGGCCCGGTGGCCGACAAGTCGGTCCCGAAAAACCGGCGGCCAACTTTGGCCGCCTCCGGGTGACTCCCTGGCCGGGTTCCACGTCTCCGGTGCTGGCCACGGGGGCTCCGGTGAGAGAATCGCCGCATGCCAGAACCGATTCCGACCGCTCCGACCGTGGCGACCGGTGAAGTGGCGGTGACCGAGCGCACCCGTCTCCGACGGATCTCCGAGTACGGGTCCCATCGGATCGCCGATGTCCATGCGGTCCTCGATTCGGGATTCGTGTGCCATCTGGGCCTGGTGGTGGACGGATGGCCCATGGTGGTGCCCACCAGCTACGGGCGGCTGGGCGAACACCTCTTCCTGCATGGCTCGGTGGCCAGTCGCAGCCTCCGGGCCGCCAGGACACCCATCGAGGTCTGCGTGACGGTCACCCACATCGATGGGCTGGTGCTGGCCCGATCGGTGTTCGAACACGCGGTCAACTACCGCTGCGCCATGATCTACGGGGTCCCCGAGGTCCTCAACGATCCCGCAGAGAACTGATCGGCCTCCAAACCATCAGCGATCAGGTGGCCCCCGGGCAGTGGGAGTACGCACGATCGCCCTCCGCTACAGAGATCGCCGCCACCACCGTGCTGAGGATGACCCTCGACCAGTGCTCGGTGAAGATCCGACGAGGACCTCCCGACGACGGGGACGGGCCCGACGCAGGACTCGGCCTGTGGGCGGGGGAGATACCGCTGCGCTCCGTACGGTTGGACCCGGTGGCCGATCCCGCACTCCCTGCCGGCATCCCCGTGCCGGGCCACCTCACGTTCGGGCAGCCGGCCCCGGGTTCGACTCCGATAGGGGAGCTCGCTCCGCGAATCAGTCCGTCCTGAACCGACTGGGCAGGCTGGGTACGCTGAGCCGACCGGGCAGGCTGAACCGACTGGGCAGGCTGGGCGGCGCACCCTACGAGTCGATGGCGACGGCGAGCGGGGTCGCCGTCATGCCGTGGGCCGAGGCCACCGGCTCGTAGACGACCGATCCCTCGACCACATTGACCCCCTCGGCCAGGGCGGGGTCATCGCGCACGGCATCGCGCCATCCCCGGTTGGCGATCTCGACCACATAGGGGATGGTGGCGTTGACCAGCGCGTGGGTCGACGTATGGGGAACCGCCCCGGGCATGTTGGCGACGCAGTAGAAGAGCGAGCCGTTGACCTCGAAGGTGGGATCCGAATGGGTCGTCGGCCGGGTGGACTCGAAGCACCCCCCCTGGTCGACGGAGATGTCCACCAGCACCGAGCCGGGCCGCATCCTCGCCACCAGGGCATCCGAGACCAGCTTGGGCGCCTTGGCCCCCACGACCAGGACAGCACCGATCACGATGTCGGCGTCGACGCACGATTCCTCGATGGCGTGGCTGCTCGAGGCCACCGTCTCCAGAGCGCCGCGGAAGTGGTGGTCGACCTGGCGCAGGCGCTCGAGGTTCCGATCGAGGATGTAGACCTCCGCGTGCATCCCCACGGCCAGGGTGGCCGCGGCCATCCCGGCCACGCCGGCTCCGAGGATGACGATCTTGGCGCAGCGGACACCGGGGACGCCGCAGACCAGGACCCCGCCGCCGCCGCCCGGGCTCATCAGGTGGTGGGCACCCATCAGCGGAGCCATGCGGCCGGCCACCTCGCTCATCGGGGTGAGCAGGGGGAGCGAATTGTCCGGGAGCCGGACCGTCTCGTAGGCGATGGCGGTGTTGCCCGCCTTCACCAGCGCCTCCGTGGACGACAACGAGGCGGCCAGGTGCAGGTAGGTGAAGAGGACCTGACCTTTCCGCAGGCTGAGCAGGTCGTACTCGCCGGGGATCGGCTCCTTGACCTTCAACACCATGTCAGCTGCGGACCACACGTCCGCGGCGGAGCCCACCATCGACGCGCCGGTGGCGGTGAACTCCTGATCGGTGATCGAGGACCCGATGCCGGCCCCTTGCTCCACCAGCACCGTATGGCCCGCCGTGGTCAACTCCCGAACCCCGGCCGGGGTGATGGCCACCCGGTACTCGTCCTCTTTGACCTCGCTCGGGATCCCGACGATCATGACAGTCCTTCCGAGATGGTCACGGGGACGATCGCACACCGACGGTCGGCGAACCCCCGATCCCTTGTCGATCTACAGCCAAGGGCACAATCAGTCCACCGAGTACTCATCTTTTGGATCGATTCCGAACAGCCCGACCGGTGTGCCGACGTCCTCTGGGACGAGGGTCGGAGTGGATTTGTTCAGAACCTCACCGCGGAAGAACGGTGGACGAATCGCGGAATACACGAACATCAGCACGATTCCCAGGATCACGGCGCCTAGGTCGATCAGGAAAACGCCCCCGATCTGCCAGTGGGGTGAGAAAGGCAGCGTCCACGTCGTATAACTGTTTACCGCGTTCCAATAGTGGTAGAAGCTCCAGATCATTGCCGCCCAGAGGATCACACCACCGGTGATGGGCATGATCCCGCGCACCCAGAGGTTCCGGCCACTGCTTGTCAAGGTCTTGCGGTAGTACCACGCGCACGTGAATCCGGTGAGTCCGTAGTAGAAGGCGATCATGACACCGAGCGCCGACACAGAGTCCCTGATGACCGATCCCGACGAGATGGAGTTCATGATGACGTAGAGCACAATCGAGATCCCGCCCATGGTGAGTGTCGACGCCGTCGGGGTTAGATGCTTGCGATGCACCTTGCCGAACGCCGAAGGCACCGCACGGTAGACAGCCATCGACAACGTGGTCCGGGCCGTGGGGAGGATAGTTGTCTGGGTCGAAGCTGCCGCCGAGCTCAGGACCATCAACAACAGCAAGTGGAAGAAGACGCTCCCAGTGCTCGATGTACCGAACACCGAATGGCCAAGGGTGGAAAGAACGTCGTTCTGATTGGCGGGATTCCCGAGGCCGATACCTTTCGTGCCCAGGCCGGCATACGACTGCGCCGACATGACCACGAGCACATACGTGACCAGAAGGACCACGGTCGAGAGCACTGCGGCCCGTCCCGGAGTCTTCGCCGGGTCTTTCGTCTCCTCATTGACCGAAACGGTCGTATCCCAACCCCAATAGATGAACAGCATCAAGGTGACACCGCCGATGAATGCGGAGGGGGACGAGATGGAGAACGGATTGAACCACGACAAGGACGGGGTCAGGTGGCCGAGCGGGGCACTCCCGTTCCCCACCTTCACCAGGGCCACGATCGACAGCACGAACAACATCGTCAGTTCGATCCCGAGAAGAATCTTCTGGAAGTTCGCCGATATCTCAATTCCCAGGTAGCAGATGTAGGTCATGACGACGATCCACATGATGCCCACGAACAGCACCCACCCACTCGACGCGTTTGCACCGATCGAGTCGGCGTTGAACAGAAGGAAGAGATACTGACCGGCGATCTGGGCCAGACTCGCCATGACCAGGATGTCGGCGGCAATGATTCCCCATCCACCCAACCAACCAGTCTTTGGGCCAAAGGCCCGTGTCGCCCACGTGAACGTCGTCCCGCAATCTGGATCGGCGCTGTTCATCTCCTTGTAAGCGAAGGAGATGAGCAGCATCGGGATGAACGCCAGCACGGTGACGATCGGAGCTTGAGGTCCGATGAGTACGACGACGAATCCGAGAGTTGCAGCCAGGCTGTATGCGGGAGCCGTGGAGGCGACACCGATGACGGTGCTCGAGATCAGCCCCAGCGCACCTGCCTTTAGCCCCTTGTCGGCGATCTTCGTAGCTTCGAGGTCAATCGTTTCGGTGGCCATCCTCAACTACTCCTTCGTGCTCAATTGAATGATCCGGACACTGTCCCCGCCTGTTCGTGCAATAGGTTTCGGTGGCAAACCGGCGCACAGAGTTGGATATCAGCTCCCGATGTAGCTCATGACGTGTTTGATGCGGGTGTAGTCCTCGAATCCATAGGACGACAGGTCCTTCCCGTAGCCCGACTGCTTGAAGCCTCCGTGGGGCATCTCCGCCACGATGGGGATGTGGGTGTTGATCCACACCGCACCGAAGTCGAGGGCCTTGGACATGCGCATGGCCCGGGCATGGTCGCGGGTCCACACGCTCGAGGCCAGCCCGTAGCGCACACCGTTGGCCCAGGCGATGACCTGATCTTCGTCGGAGAACTGCTGGACGGTGATTGCCGGCCCGAACATCTCCTCTTGGACGACTTCGTCATCCTGGGCGACGCCGGCCACGACCGTTGGGGCGAAGCAGAAGCCACGGGCGCCCACCGGTGTACCGCCGGTGACCACCTCGGCGTGCTTGGGGAGCCGCTCGAAGAACCCGGTCAGCCGGGCCAACTGCGCCGCGCTGTTGAGGGGACCGAAGTCGGCGTCCGCTACATCGAGGCCCCCGACCTTCTGCGCCCGGGCCTGGTCGGTCAGGGCGCTGACCAGATCGTCGTGGACGCGGGGCCCGGCCAGCACGCGGGTGGCGGCGGTGCAGTCCTGCCCGGCGTTGAAGTACCCGGCAATGGCGATGCCCTCGGCCGCCGTGGCGATGTCGGCGTCGTCGAAGACCACCACCGGTGCCTTCCCGCCCAATTCGAGATGGACTCGCTTCGCGCCGGCGGCCGCCGCACCGGCCACCTCCATGCCCGCCCGGACGCTCCCGGTGATCGACACCATGGCCGGAGTGGGGTGCTCGACCAGCAACCGTCCGGTATCGCGGTCCCCGCAGATCACGTTGAGGGCCCCGGCCGGCAGGTACTCCGACATGATCTCGGCCATGAGCAGGGACGAGGCGGGAGTCGTGTCCGACGGCTTGAGCACCATGGTGTTGCCGGCGGCCAAGGCCGGGGCCCATTTCCACACCGCCATCATCAACGGGTAGTTCCATGGCGTTACCGCGGCGCACACGCCGATCGGCTCCCGCCGGATGAACGAGGTGTGGTCCTTCATGTACTCGCCGGCCGACTTGCCCTCGAGATGGCGGGCGGCGGTGGCGAAGAATCGGACCTGGTCGACCAGTTGGGGCAGCTCCTCGGCCATGGTCACGGCGATCGGCTTGCCCGTGTTCTCGCTCTCGACCCGCACCAGGTCCTCCCCCCTGGCCTCGAAGGCGTCGGCGATGCGGAAGAGGGCCAGGCTGCGCTCGGAGGGCGTGGCCTCACGCCATTCCGGGAATGCCGCCGCGGCCGCCGCCATGGCCAGGCCCACGTCCTTGGGCCCGGACACCGGGGCCTCGAGGTACCCCTCGCCCGTACTGGGATCGACCAGCGTGGACGTGGATCCACCCTCGGCCTCTACATACGTGCCCCCGACGAAGTTCGACAGGGTCCGCCGTCCCGTGCCCCGCTCCGACTTCTGACTGCTCACGGACCCTCCCCAGGGAACTCGAACCACCACCCGGATTGCCACCCGAGGGCGCCTCGACCACGTCTCCACGACTGTCTGGTAGGTCATAGTGGCCGAAGAATCGGCGACTGACAAGCAATTTCTGGGACGTTCTTCCCATCAGCTGCGAAATCGATTGAATTTTGGCACCGATTCCGCTCTAACTGATATAACGGAGCGTGCATGACCGACCCGAGAAACCTGCACATGGGCGCCGTCCGGACCTGGGGACTGGGCAGTTGACTTCGGGCGCGTCCAGCCCTTCGCTGTCCGCCAACAGCGTGCTCGACGATGTGAACAAGGCCATCGTCGAGCAGCTCCAACAGGACGGCCGTCGTACCTACGGCTCCATTGCCGCCGCGGTGGGCCTGTCCGAGGCCGCGGTGCGCCAACGCGTGCAGCGGATGCGCGACGCCGGAATCATGCAGATCGTCGCCGTCACGGATCCCCTCCAGGTGGGCTTCCACAGCCAGGCCATGGTGGGCATCAGGGCCGACGGCGATGCGCGCATGGTGGCCGATCGCCTGTCGGCGGTGCCGGACATCGACTACGTGGTGATGTGCACCGGCTCCTTCGACATCCTGGTCGAGCTGGTGTGCGAGGACGAGGACGCCCTGCTCCAGCTGCTCAACGGTGTGATCCGCCAGATCCCCGGCGTACGCGACACCGAGACGTTCATGTACCTGAAGCTGACCAAACAGACCTATGCCTGGGGGACCAGATGACGGACTTTTCCAATGAGACCCTGCAGGAGAGTGCGCACCGCCACCTGTGGATGCACTTCACCCGGCTGTCGGCACAGCCCGGGCACCAGATCCCGGTCATCGTGCGGGGCGAGGGCGTGTGGGTCTACGACCAGCACGGCAAGCGCTATCTCGACGGGCTGTCCGGCCTGTTCACCAGCCAGGTGGGTCACGGCCGCACCGAGTTGGCCGAAGCGGCGGCCCGACAGGCCGGCACGCTGGCCTACTTCCCGATCTGGAGCTACGCCCACCCGATGGCGGTCGAGCTCGCCGAGCGGCTGGCCGACCTGACTCCGGGCGACTGCAACCGCATCTTCTTCACCACCGGTGGCTCGGAGGCCGTCGAGTCAGCATGGAAGCTGGCGCGCCAGTACTTCAGGGTCATCGGGCAACCCGAACGGACGAAGGTGATCAGCCGCAACATCGCCTATCACGGAGCCACCATGGGGGCCCTCTCCATCACCGGCGTCACCGACATCAAGACACCGTTCGAACCGCTGGTGCCGGGCGCGGTCAAGGTGCCCAACACCAACTTCTACCGGGCCAAGTACTTCGCCGACGACCTCGAGGCCTTTGGCCGCTGGGCCGCTGACGCCATCGAGGAGGCCATTCTCATGGAAGGGCCGAAGAGCGTGGCCGCCGTGTTCCTCGAGCCGGTGCAGAACGCCGGCGGTTGCTTCCCGCCTCCCCCCGGCTACTTCCGGAGGGTGCGGGAGATCTGCGACCGGTACGGGGTCCTGCTCGTCTCCGACGAGGTGATCTGCGCCTTCGGCCGACTGGGCCACTGGTTCGGGGCGGACCGCTACGACTACGAGCCGGACATGATCACCATGGCCAAGGGACTTACCAGCGGCTACTCCCCCCTCGGCGCCCTGGCGGTCAGCGACCGGCTGATCGAGCCGTTCCTCCACGGCGAGAGCTTCCTGCATGGCATCACCTTCGGCGGCCATCCGGTCAGTGCGGCGGTGGCCTTGGCCAACATCGATGTGTTCGAGAAGGAGGGACTGCTCGCCAACGTGCGACAGAACGAGTCGGCCTTCAGGGCGTCGCTCGACACGCTCAGGGACCTGCCCATCGTGGGCGATGTGCGGGGAGCGGGCTACTTCTACGGCATCGAACTGGTCAAGGATAAGGACACCCGGGAGACCTTCGACGACGACGAGGCCGAGCGGCTCCTACGCGGCTTTCTCTCCCATGCCCTCTACGACGCCGGATTGATCTGCCGGGCCGATGACCGGGGCGATCCGGTGGTGCAGCTCGCTCCCCCATTGACCTCCGGCGAGGAAGAGTTCGAGGTGATGACCTCCATCCTGCGGTCGGTGCTGACCGAAGCGTGGAAGCAGGTCTGAGCCCGCCATCGGGCGAGCGCTATCGAG
The DNA here is from genome assembly GCA_015478655.1 of Acidimicrobiales bacterium. Lineage (GTDB taxonomy): Bacteria > Actinomycetota > Acidimicrobiia > Acidimicrobiales > RAAP-2 > Bog-756. The sequence continues at coordinate 14,287 of JADMIJ010000054.1, forward strand.
CCCTCTCCCTGTGGTGGGACAGGCTCCCTGAGCCAGTCGCCATCCGGGCGCCCCTCCCAGGCGACATCGACGTCGACGTGGCCGTGGTGGGCGGCGGCTTCACCGGGCTGTGGGCGGCCTACTACCTGGCCGAAGCCGACCCCTCCCTGCGGATCGCCGTCATCGAACGAGACGTGGTCGGGTTCGGAGCGTCAGGCCGGAATGGAGGGTGGTGCTCGGCGCTGTTCGCGGTGTCCGGGGACCGCCTCGACACCGTGGCCGGCGTCGGCGCCGGAGCGGCCATGCGCGTCGCCATGGAGTCGACGCTCGAAGAGGTGGGCCGGGTGGTCCGCGACGAGCGCATCGATTGCGACTTCGCCCCGGGGGGGACGGTGGTGCTGGCGCGCACCGGCGTCCAACTCGAGCGCGCCCTCCACGAGGTGGCCGCGGCGCGGGCAACGGGGGTCGGCGACGACAGCCTCCGATTCCTCTCTGCCGCCGAGGCGTCGGCCCTGGTGGGGGCGACCGGCATCCTGGGTGGGACCTATACCCCCCACTGCGCCGCCGTGGACCCCGCCCGCCTGGTCCGGGGACTGGCCGAGGTCGTGGAGCGGCGCGGCGTAGCCATCTACGAGCAGACCGCGGCGCAATCCATCCGCACCGGCGCCGTGGAGACCGACCGGGGCAGGGTCACCGCCGCCATCACGATCAGGGCCACGGAGGGGTACACCCGAACGATCGAGGGTGAGGACCGCACCCTGGTCCCGGTCTACTCCCTCATGATTGCCACCGAGCCGCTCCCCGACGCGTTCTGGGCCGAGACCGGCCTGGCCCGCAGGGAGACGTTCGCCGACCATCGCCACCTCATCATCTACGGGCAGCGCACCGCCGATGGGCGGATGGCGTTCGGTGGCCGGGGGGCGCCGTACCACTTCGGTTCGGCCATCCGCCCGGAGTTCGACCGCGACGGGGAGGTCCACGAGTTGTTGCGGATGGCGCTGGTGGATCTCTTCCCGGCCCTGGCCGACGCCGACATCACCCACCGGTGGGGCGGCCCGTTGGGGATCGCCCGCGACTGGTTCCCCTCGGTCGGGCTCGACCGCGTCGCCGGCCGGGCCTGGGCGGGGGGCTACGTCGGAGACGGGGTGTCCACCACCAACCTGGCCGGCCGAACGCTGTGCGACCTGATTCTGGGCCGGGACACCGACATCACCGCCCTGCCCTGGGTCGGGCACCGTTCGAGGCGCTGGGAGCCCGAACCACTGCGGTACCTCGGCATCAATGCCGGGCTGCTGCTGGCCGCCAGCGCCGACCGCGCCGAGGAGCGAACCGGGAGGTCGAACTGGCGTTCGAGGGCCCTCGGACGGGTGCTCGGCGGTTGAGCTCGGGCAGAAGCGGGCTCAGCCTGCTCCGAAGAAGGGGGCTCCAAAGGCGAAGATCCCACCGTCCCAGCTCACCAGCCAGTAGCCACCTGTCACCTGATCGACGTTCATCCCGGCGATCGGCGCATTGAGCGGGACAGTTGCGTCCGGCCCCTCGAAGGGGGCGCCGCCGAAGTTCGAGACGGTCCCGTTGTCGGCCACGACCCAGTAGCCGTTGGTGGCCGGGTCGAGGGCCATACCGACCGCGGGGCTGCTCGACCCCTGACGGACCGTCGAGCCGGCGAATGTGGCGTTGCCGAAGGCGAAGATACCGCCGTCACTGGCGACCTCCCAGTAGCCCCCGCCGCTGGCATCGAGGGCCATGCCGACGACCGGCCGGTTCAGCCGCCAGCCGCCCGTCGATCCGTAGAACTGCGCATCGCCAAAGGCGAAGACGCCGCCGTCAGCGGCGACCTCCCAGTAGCCCTTGCCGTCCAGCGTGGGGGTGAGACCGACGACGGGAGCATTGAGCGGCGTACCGCCCATCGAGCCGTAGAAGCGCGCATCGCCGAAGGCGAAGACGCCTCCGTCGCGGGCGACCTCCCAGTAGCCCTGGCCGTCGGGGGTGGCGACGAGGGCCTCGATCGGAGCATTCAGCTGGAGTGAGGACGTGGAGCCGAAGCTGGTCACGGCTCCGTGGGTGGAGATCTGACCCAACGAGTTCACCAGCCAGTAGCCGGTCCCCCCCGGGTTGGAGGCCATTCCCACGACCGGGCCGGAAAGGGAGCCCACCATCTTGTAGGCGGTGCTCGGAACGGCGGACGTCTCATTCGACGGTGACGACACCCCTGCGGCGTTGACCGCCCGCACCGTGAAGTAGTGAGGGGTGCCCGCCGCGAGGCCCGAGACGACGAACGAGGTGACGGTGACCGGTGAGGCGTTGACCGGGACGGCTCCTTCGCCACCTCGCCTGGTCCCCACGTACACGTTGTAGCCCGTCACGTTGAGGTTCTGATTCGAAGACGGGGCCGTCCAGGTGACCCGGGCCGACCCCACACCCGCACTGGCCCTGGCATTGGTCGGCGCACTGGGTGCGGTCAGACCGGCTGCCGGGGAGTCGAGCTTGGGGACAGCCGACGGTGCCACGGACGTCGGCGGCACGACACTGGTCGGGGCCGACTGCGGGGCGGACACAGCCTGGTGGTTGGAGGCGGCCGGCGTGGTGCTGGTCGTCCCGGTGCCCGTGCTCGCGGCTGCAGAACCGACGACGGCCTGCCCGTTCCTACTGCCCCTCCTGCCCGACGGGGACCGGGTCCCGTAGGCCGGGGCGGTTGCCATCGTCGTGCTCGTCCTGGCCGGGGCCTTCGACGCCGCCGTGGCCGGGCCCGCCGCCATGTAGGGCAGGGCGGGCGCAGCTCCCGGGGCGGGCCTGTGAGCGGTGGCTTGCGTTCTCAGAGCGGGGCTCCGGTACGCCGCCACGACACCGACGGAGAGCAGGGCGGCGACCACGACGGTTGCGAACAGCATCAGCCTCGGGCGCCTGGCGGGCAGCGGGGAGTCGCCCATCAACCACAGGCCCCACTCCTTCAACCCACGTATCCAATCGTGCACGGAATCCCTTGCCCAGTCGCTCATCCAACCGCCCCCATCGTCGATGCGCATCCCCACCATGCAGAACGCCCATGGTGTGCCCTCACTGTTGACCGGATGTCAAGAGTGGACATCCATCCCTTGGCCCCTGAACCGCACGTTTCAGACCCTAGAGAGTATAGCGACGGAGATCGCAGCCACAAAGGTCGCCCTGACCAGGGACGATGACGGTTCGGGCGATCCCGGCGATTGTGACCTGAGGACCTGCGCGATCGGGAGGTCGGTCCTGCCCGGTCCCCCCCCGGAGATTCCCTCGCCGGTCCGATGACCTGCGGCCGATCGGCCGCGGCTGACGTTGAGGTCCCGGTCCGATCACCCGCACGGTCAGATTGACCCTGAAGCGCCACTCGACGTTCACGCTCGGCGGGTGGCCCTCTCACCTGTCCTGGCGGCCTTCGCCGGCGAAGATGGCTGGACCTCCGCGACGATGCCCAGTCCAGAACCCACATCGGGTACCACCGGGTCGACGCGGCGCTGGCGCCGGTGCCGGCGCCGGAAATCCTTGCCGCTCAGTCGACCAGGTCGATGGGCCGATTCTGCTCGTCGACGACCACGATGCTCGGTTCGTGGCCGCCCAGCTCGTCGTCCTCCACATCGGCGAAGGTCACGATGATCACCAGGTCGCCAACCTGGGCCAATCTGGCCGCGGCCCCATTGAGGCAGATCTGCCCTTCCGTTCCCTCGATGGCATACGTCTCGAATCGGGCGCCGTTCATCACGTTGTATACGGCGACCTGCTCATTGGGGACGATGTCGGCAGCCTTGAGCAGATTGGGGTCGATCGAGATGGAACCGACGTAGTTGAGGTCGGCGTCGGTGACGCGAGCGCGGTGGATCTTGCCGTTCATCATCCGTCGTCGCATGGCCGCTCCAGCGCTGGTCATGTGGTGCGCACCGCGCAACCACCCTTCACCCCACAGGGTAATGCGGAAACGGTGCACTTTGGGCACGGGTTGCCGTCACCGATGGTGAGGCCAGCGCCTCGCAGACCACCTCTGGAGGCAGGCCACCGCCCGGGACCAGTCCCTACCGCCGGAGCTGGGCGTACTCAACGACGCGGGTGATGACGGTGTCGTTGGCCTTGGACACCGCCCCGCAGTCCATGGGGGGCTGGGGGTCGTACTCGATCATCAGCTGCGCGGCCTCCGCCCCGGTGCGGTCCACCAGCAGCTCGACCAGATGCAGGGCCATGTCGATTCCGCTCGAGACACCGGCGGCGGTGATGATCCGCCGGTCCAGGTGTTCCACGATCCGTTCGGCCGTGGGCAGGGCGCCCAGCGCCTCCAGCTCGGCGTAGCACGACCAGTGTGTGGTGGCGGTGAGCCCGTCCAGGAGACCGGCGGCGCCGAGGACCAACGACCCCGTGCACACCGAGGTGGTCATCAGCGTGGTGGCGTGGGCGTGGCGGACCCATTCGAGGATCTTCTCCTCGTGTTGGATGGTGCGGGTGCCGACGCCGCCGGGGAACACGATGACATCCGGTTCAGGCAGGTCGTCGAACGTCCGGTCGACGGTCAGGCCGAGCATTCCGTTCTCGGTGCGGATCTCGCCCCGTCGGTGGCCGATGAAGACGACGTCGATCGAGGGAATCCGTTGCAGGACCTCGTACGGCCCGATGGCGTCCAGGGCCGTCATCTCGGGAAAGAGAGGTATGGCTACCTCCACGTTGTCGGTCACGCGGGCGTCCTTTCGTCTGCGACGACGCGGAAGCGCCGCCGGTAGGAGTCGGGTGGGACACTGATGCGGCGTTGGAAGACCCGTCGTAGCGTCTCGGCCGTGCCGAACCCGCAGCGGGTGGCGATGCTGTCGAGCGTGTCGTCGGTGTTCTCCAGTTCACGTCGGGCGGCTTCGAGGCGCACCCGCTCGACGAACCGTCCCGGGGTCTCGCCGACTTCGGCGTCGAACACGCGGGAGAAATGCCGCACACTCATGGCGGCGGCAGAGGCCATGGTGGACAGCCGATGATCGCCACCGGGCGAGGCTTCCACCACGTTCTGCACGGCCCGGACTGCGGAGCGTTCGGCGCGAGGCACCCATACCGGTGAGGCGAATTGTGTCTGTCCACCCGGTCGATGCAGGAACATCACCAGCCAGCGGGCAACCGTCTGAGCCACCTCGGTGCCCAGGTCGTCGTGAACCAGGGCCAGGGCCAGGTCGATGCCGGCCGTGACACCGGCACTGGTCCAGAACTTGCCGTCTCGGATGTAGATGGGGTCGGGGTCGACGTGGAGGCCCGGGAACTCCGTGGCCAGCTTGTCGGCGCTGGCCCAGTGGGTGGTGACCCGGCGGCCGTCCAACAGGCCGGCCTCTGCGGCAAGGAAGGCACCGGTGCAGACGGTCGCCACTCGGCGACAGTGGGGCGCCACCGCTTTGATCCACGACAGCAGGACCTCATCGCTCCGTGCCGACTGCGCCTGATGACCCCCCGGGAGCACCAGGGTGTCGATCGGGTCGGTGGAGTCAGGCAGCGGTTCCGTGCACAGACCCAGGCCGCTCTCGGCCCGGACCGGCTGTCCCCCGTTGGCTGCGAGCGTCACCCGGTAGCCGCCCCGGCGGCCGAGCGCCATGGCCGCCTGACTGGCCCCGGTGAACACTTCATAGGGCCCCACGACATCGAGCGACTGCATCCCCGGGAAGGCCACGATGACGACGTTCCGCACGTTCATGGAGCCAGCCTGACCGACCCCAGCAAAGGCGTCAATGACGTGTTCCCCACATATTCGGCCATGGCTGATGACGACGCGGTGGGACGTGGCAGACCGCGCCTAGTCTGCTCATCGGTCGCATCCGGGCGACGGGCCGGGACCGAGCACCCGGGCATCAGGCGGCCGAGCAGGGGGACGGGTATGGCACTACGGATCATCCAATGGGCTACCGGTGGCGTCGGGCAGGCGGCGATCGCCGGCGTCGTCGCCCACCCTGAGCTGGAGCTGGTCGGGTGCTGGGTCCACAGCGCCGCCAAGGCTGGCCGCGACGTGGGTGAACTGTGCGACGGGCCGCCGATGGGCGTCGTGGCCACCAACGATCTCGACGAGCTCATCGCCCTCGATGCAGACTGCGTCATCTACTCGCCGATCATGGCTGATCCGCGGGTGGTCGCCCGGCTCCTGGCGTCGGGCAAGAACGTGGTGACCCCCCTGGGCTGGTTCTTCCCCGGCGGCCGCGACGAATCCCTCATCGAGGCGGCGTGTACCACGGGCAGGACGAGCATCCACGGCACCGGGATTCATCCGGGGGGCATCACGGAGCGCTTCCCGCTGGCCGTGTCCGCCCTGTCGCAGGCGATCACGCACGTGCGCGCCGAGGAGTTTTCGGACATCAGAAGCTACGGTGCGCCGGCGGTGGTTGGTGACATCATGCTGTTCGGCAAGACACCCGAGGAGGCCGCCGCGAGTGTGATGCCGGCCATCCTGGGCGACGGCTTCGGCCAGTCCATCGCCATGATGGCCCACGCACTCGGATTCGACCTCGACGACGATGTGGTCGTCACCCACGAGGTTGCGGTAGCTACCGCACCGATCGGGTCGCCCATCGGGACCATCGGGCCAGGCCGGATCGCCGCCCAGAAGTTCTGTTGGCAGGGACGGGTCCGGGGGCAATCTGTGATCACGGTGCGGACCAATTGGTACATGGGGGACGACCATCTCGATCCGGCCTGGACGTTCGGGCCGGAAGGAGAGCGCTTCGAAATCGAGGTGACGGGCGACCCATCGACCCAGGTCACGTTCCGGGGCCTGCACCCCGCCTCCGTCGCCGCCGGCCTCCGGCGCAACCCGGGTGTGGTCGCGACGGCAACTCACTGCGTGAGCGCCGTGCCGGCCGTGGTCGCCGCCGAGCCCGGAATTCGCAGCTACCTGGAACTTCCTCCGTACTCCGGCCGGGCCGCATCCCAGTTGCGCTGACGCCAAGAGGCGGGCGGGGTGGGCCACGAGGCAGGCGCCTGTGTTCAAGTTGACGAGCGGATCGGTCGACACTAGGGACAGCAGACGCACGGGAGGCCGGAACTGCAATGTCGGAGACGATGGCCACGCCATCCCACGAACGAGGACCGGCCCCGCCGGTGGTCGCGGGTGGGGAGGGCGCGGGTGGCCAGCCCCACGAGCCCAGGTTCCGGTTGAAGCCGACTCACCTGGCTTATCTCATGGGTCCCGTGGCCTTCGTCGCCCTCCTGCTGCTCATGCGATTCCATTTGGTCGTTCACGAGTCGGTGTGGCTGTGGGTGGCGGTCTTCATGGCCGTGCCCGCCACGAGTCTGGTGGTCAACCACCTGTACAGCGTTCGTCCCTCACGATTGCGGCTGCACCTTCGGATCGCCCCTCAGGCGGCCGGGGTCACCGCGGTGATCTACCTGACCGGGTGGGGACCGGTGCTGTCAGGGGCCTTCGCCTTTCTGGCGCTCGAGAACGTCGCCTATGTGGGTTCGAAGGTCTGGCGGATCACGGCCTTTTGGAGCCTGGTGTGCGTCGGCGTCGGGCAGTTGCTCATCTGGCAACACGTGATGCCGTCCGTGCTCTCGCTGTCCCAGTCCAACGCGTTGGCGTTGATGGGAGCCTTCGTCCTGTTCTTCATCATTCGCATGGCCGGTGCCACTGCCCAGCAGAAGGAGGAGGCCGAGGCCTCGATGCGCCTGAGCGAGGACCGGTTCCGCTCCCTCATCCAGAACTCGTCTGACACCACCATGGTGATGGGCGCGGCCGGTGTCTGCAGCTATGTCAGCCCGGCCATCACCGAGTTGCTCGGCTTCGTGCCCACGGATGTGGTCGGCCGCCTCGGCACCGACTTCGTCCATCCCGACGACCGCGACCGGGTGCGGAGCCGGCTGGGGGCCCAGTTCGAGACCGCCACCCCGGCCACCGTGCTTCTCCAGTTCCGAATGGAGCAGCGCAATGGAGGCTGGCGGGACGTCGAGGCGGTCGTCACCAATCAGATGAACCGGCCTTCGGTGGCCGGATATGTGGCCAACATCCGGGACATCACCGAGCGCAAGGAGTTCGAGGCGCTGCTGGCCCATCGGGCCCTGCACGATCCGCTCACCGGGTTGGCCAATCGCCAGCTGATCCTCGACCGGGCCGAGCAGATGCTGGTCCGATCCCGTCGGACCCTCGAGCCGGTGGCGGCCTATTTCATCGATCTGGACAACTTCAAGGACGCCAACGATTCCCTCGGCCACGAGGCGGGAGACAACCTCCTGCAGGCAGTGGCGGGACGCTTCGCCGCCATCCTGCGAGCCAGCGACACCGTGGGACGGCTGGGCGGCGACGAGTTCGTCATCCTGGCCGAAGGAGCCTCATTGGCCGCGGGGCCGCTGATGGTCGCCGAGCGCATCCGAGAAATACTGGCCGAGCCGTTCGAGGTCGTGGGGTACGAGGGGCTCCCGATCACGGTGACCGCCAGCATCGGGATCGCCACCGGCGACCGACCCTCGGCCCAGGAGCTCCTCCGGGACGCCGACATCGCCCTGTACCGGGCCAAGGCCGCAGGCCGGGGGATGTCCGTGGTCTTCGAGCCAGCCATGCAGTCGGCTGCGGTTGATCGCCTGGCCCTCAAGTCCGACCTCGACTCGGCCCTGGCCGATTCACAGTTCTTCCTCCTGTACCAGCCCATCTTCGACCTCGACAGCGTGGCGATCCATGGAGTCGAGGCGTTGATCCGCTGGCAGCACCCGACCAAGGGGGTGATCTCCCCCGACGACTTCATCCCCGTGCTCGAAGACAGCGGCATGATCGTCGAGGTGGGACGGTGGGTCCTCCAGGAGGCCTGTGCCCAGGCAGCCAGCTGGCACCGGATGGGCTACGCCACCACCATGTCGGTCAACGTGTCCATGCGCCAACTCGAGGCCGACACCCTGGTGGACTACGTCCAAGAGGCGCTGACCCGGAGCGGACTCGACCCTCGGTCCCTGGTCATCGAGGTCACCGAGTCCACCCTCATGAAGGACGCCAACGCCACCGTCTCCCGCCTCAAGAGGCTGAAGGAGATCGGGGTGATGATCGCCATCGACGACTTCGGCACCGGCTACTCGTCCATGGCCTACCTGCGCCAGTTCCCGGTCGACGTGCTCAAGATCGACCGCTCGTTCGTGGCCGAGATGGACGGGACCCCTGACTCCGCTGCGCTCATCCACACCCTGGTCGAGCTGGGCCGCACCCTGGGCCTGGTGACCCTGGCCGAGGGCATCGAGGACGACTCCCAGCTCCAAGGACTGCGCAACGAGCTGTGCGACCGGGGGCAGGGTTTCATCTTCTCGCGGCCGGTGGACCCGGACGCCATCCAGGCGCTGCTGGACCAAGGAACGCCCCAGACCGTGGTCGTCTCCCGATCGTCGGTGCGGACGACCAGATCAGCGGCGATTGTGAAGTGACTCGGGGCCCCGCCGCGGCTCTGCGTCGGGCGAAACCGGGACGGTTGGAAAACGCCAGGGCGGACAAGCGATGCCGACAATGGCGCCCGCGGCGTGGTGGCTACGCCGGGAGCCACCTCGTCGTGGACGAGGCCAGCCAGTTGAGGACCTGACGCCGAGTCGTCGGTCCGTGGGGGCTCCATGCCGAAGGGAGCGCGCCATCGCTGCGGAGCTGGGCCGTCTCTTGGACATTCGACGTCAGGGGATCACTGGCCAGGGCACAACGAGTGGCCGTGGCGTCGACACCGAAGAGATCGGCCGCATTGAGACCGAAGATGGCCGCCTTCACCTCAGCGGTCAGTGCGGGATACCGGTAGAGGTCCTGGAACTCGGGGGTGATCTGAAAGGCGCGCATCGCCATGATCTGCGCTTGCGGGCTCCCGTACCAGATGGCATCGGTCCCCCACATGACCCGGTGCTGGCCAACTCGACTGAGCAATTTGCCTATGGCATGGGCGGCCTGGTCCGGCTGGGTGAGCAACTGGCGCCACACCGTGGCCAGGTCCACCCACACATTGTCGTCGGGCGGGACATTGTGACGGTCGAGGGAGGCGAGCAGACTATCGATCCCCGTCGTGGCGGTGGCGTCATAGGGACCCTCTGCGTGCGAGGGATCCCAGGCCGCGTGGTAGACGACGAAGTTCATGTCGGAGAACTGGCGCGAGATCGAGACGATGTCTTCGGGATGGTTGAAGGCGGCGTCGAAATTCATGAGCGGAAGTCCCTTGTGGGCAACGAAGACCTTGACACCCAGGTCATGAGCGTGCTGGACGGTCGGCAGGCCGATGGCCGGATCCTCCAGTGAGAAGCCTCGGCCGCTCGGGCTCCAGGCTGTGTACACCTTGAAGGCCGATGGAGGACCGGAATGGACGGCGCTCGACATCTCGTCGAGCGTGACCCCGAGGGGCCCGACGTTGGGGGCGATAATGTTCTCCACCAACAGACGGCTGGCGCCTCCTTGCGCAAGCCCGGCGGTGATCTGCTGCGTCGTGAGCGCCTCTGGGAAGGGAATCGGTGCGTCCGACGGTCCGGAGTTCGGCACATCCGTGAGCATGGCGACGTCGGTGTCGCTGGCCAGGAACAGATCGTGCAGGTACGTGGCGCGATCAACACAATCGAGTCGAGGACTGTCGGTGCAACCGGGCGGGAGCATGCTCAACACCAGGCCGGTCGTTTCGGGGGAGTTCTGGACCCAAGGACCGCTCGGTATGACATGTTGGGTGTGCACGTCGAAAATGAACTCGCCGGTGCCCGTCAGCGCTTGTTGGCAGGCCGCGGTGTCCTCCGGTGGCGGCGTGGTGAAGGTCCCACCTCGTGGGGATGGGGCCCGACGGGAGGCTGTCGACGTCCCACATCCCGCCAATTGAAATGCAGCCAGCGACGCCGCCACTGCCCCGGCCCCCTGAAGAAACCGTCGGCGGTCCGTACCCAGCGTTGCCGCCGCATCCTCGACGGTGGTTCGGATCAACTCGTTGACCGCCCGGTCACGTGCAGTCTCGCCGGCCGGGACGTACTCGCCGTTGGAGACGGGACCGGCACGGAGCGGCAGGTGCGTGGGCCCGTCCTCTTGTTCGCGTTTCCTGCGTGAGTACTGGCCTATCCCAGCCACAACGCTCACGATAGGCCACGATCGAGCGATGGCGAGTTCCGTCACGCACATTCATGAGCCCGCGCTGGGGCGCACCCAGACCGGGCGGCTCGGACTGCACTCGGGCAAACGGCCGGCGAGCGGTTCCCCGTCAGGACACAGGTGAACACCTAGGCTGCCGGCGGTGAGTGCGTCTCGAGAACGTTCGGAGTCTGGCTTCGTCCTGTTGGTCCTGGCGTCCGCCCAGTTCCTGATGACGCTGGACAGCTCGGTCATGAACGTGTCGATCCAGTACGTGGCCAAGGACCTCAACACGACGGTCACCGGCATCCAGACCGCCATCACCCTCTACACGCTGGTGATGGCCTCGTTCATGATCACGGGCGGCAAGATCGGGGCGCGCCTTGGGCGCCGGCGCACCCTTGCCATCGGACTCGTCGTCTACGGAGTGGGATCGACCGTCACCGCGGCCGCTCCCAATCTCGGGGTCCTGCTGTTCGGCTGGTCACTCCTCGAAGGTCTCGGGGCAGCCCTCATCCTGCCGGCCATCGTGGCTCTGGTCGCGGTCAACTTCCCCGAGGCAAAGCGCTCGGCCGCCTACGGCATGATCGCCGCCGCCAGCGCCATCGCCATCGCCGCCGGCCCATTGATAGGGGGTGCGGTCACGACGTTCGCGTCGTGGCGCTACGTCTTCGTCGGGGAAGTACTGGTCGTCGTGGTCATCCTGATGGCGCTGCGCAAGGTGGCGGACCAGCCAGCCGGGCCGTCCGGTCGCTTCGACCTGGAGGGGGCCGTGCTCTCCATCCTCGGGCTGGCGGCACTGGTGTTCGGAGTTCTGCGGTCGTCGCAGTGGGGCCTGATCACCGCCAAGCCCGGTGCGCCGGTGTGGTTCGGGGTCTCGCCGGTGGTCTGGCTCGTGCTCGGCGGCCTCGTCCTGATTTGGGCGTTCTTCGAATGGGAGCGATACCAGGAGGGCCGAGGTGGGGATCCGCTGGTTCGCCCCTCCATGCTGAAGAACGCCCAGCTGGCCGGGGGCCTCTCCCTCTTCTTCTTCCAGTTCCTCGTCCAGATGGGCGTCTTCTTCGTCATCCCCCTCTACCTGTCGGTGGTCCTCGCCCTGTCCGCGGTCCAGACAGGAGCACGCCTTCTGCCCCTGTCGCTGGCCCTCCTCGTTGCCGCCGTCGGGATCCCCAGGTTCCTCCCACGAGCGCCGACCCGCCGGGTCGTGCAGGCAGGGTTCGGCGCCATGACGGTCGGCATGCTGGTGCTCATCGGCGGGATCTCGCCGTCATCGGGGGCCGAAATCGTCTTCATTCCCATGCTGCTCATGGGCCTCGGCATCGGTGCGCTGGCTTCGCAGCTCGGCGCGCTCACCGTCTCGGCGGTACCGGACGCCCAGAGTGCCGAGGTCGGAGGTCTGCAGAATACGGTGACCAACTTCGGGGCATCCCTCGGGACCGCCCTGGCCGGTGCCGTCCTCATCGGCGCTCTCACGACCACCTTCTTCGCCGGAGCCAACGCCAACCAGGCGATACCCAATTCGGTCACCCAGAACGCAACGGTCGAACTCGCCAACGGCGTCCCGTTCACCTCCGATGCCGAACTGAAGACGGAGCTCGCACAGAGCGACCTGCCGCAATCGACACAGGACGCCATCGTCGCCGAGAACGCCAATGCCCGGCTGGCGGCGCTGCGGACGTCCCTATGGGTCCTCACACTCTTCTCGGTCATGGGTCTGTTCTTCACCCGCCTGGCGCCCCTGCGGCCTCTGGCCAAGCCCGACGCTGTGACCGACCGACCGGCGACGGGATAGCCCGGTCCGAGCCTGGCCGGCCACCGATTGCATCAGCCAGCCCGCATCAGCCAGAGCTGCCATTCTCCGAGTGAGTCGTCTGACTGGGCGGGGGCTGCTGCTCAACAGTCGTCGATCGAACCCCCGCAGACACCACTGGACCGACGGGCGAGCTGGGAATACCATGCTGGCACCTTGACGGCGCGGCCCTGCCGGCGTCGTGGCGCGACGGGAGCAAGCGCTGGGGATGTGCCTTCGAGAGGGGGATCGTGCTCTTCGTCCACGAGGTTCACAAAGTGGTGGGCAAGTCCGCGGCTCAGTTCGAGGACGCCTACCGAAGTGGCTGGATGCCCACGCTGGCCAAAGGATCCGACGCCCGACTGCTCTGGTACTTCGACCTCGCCCACGGGAGCGGGCTCGCCTACCGGGCGGTGACGGTGACTGCAGTGGAGGATGCCGCCTCGTGGGCACGGTTGGCGGAACGTTTGGCGAATGGCGACCTCCAGACCTGGGTGCGACACCTCGATGGGCTCCAGCACGAGTCGCGCGGCCGCCTGATGACCGCGCTCGATTGGTCGCCTTCCCTCGGCTCCCTCGCCGACGTCCCCACCGATCCCGTCGAACACGAGCCCGCCATGTACATGGAGGACACGATGTGGCCGTTTCCGGGAAAGATCGGTGACTACATCAAGGCAGCCGGTGCCGTCTACCGGCCGGCACTCGGTTCTGAAGGCTCGCAGATGCACATGAACATCGAGCTGGCCCTGCAAACCATGCCCGGGGCAGGCAGGTACCCCGAGGTGACCCTGATGCAGAAGCTGTCCAGTCTCCCCCGGCTGATCGGACTGCTCACCACCGACATCCCGCCAGAGATCACCGGGCCGGGATCCTGGATGCACGAAGCGCTCGAACTCCGCGACCAGTGGCAGAGCAAGCTGCTGCGGACCGCGGTGTGGTCGCCCCTCACATGACCGTCCCAACGATCCCGAGGAATTGAGCCCACCCTTGCTGTACATGCACGAGACCCACAAAGTGATCGGTCGACACGCCTTGGCCTTCGAACAGGCCTACCGGGACGAATGGCTGGGCGCCTTGGCCGAGAGCGATACGGCGCGCCTCCTCTGGTACCTGAACCACGCCATGGGGAGTGGCCCGGCGTACCAGGTGGTCACCATCACCGCCATCTCGAACGCTCAAGCATGGCAAGCACTGGCGCAGCGGATGCTCGCCGGTGACCTGAGCGAGCTCACCGCCCGGCTCGACTCGTACCGCTATGAGGTCGACGGGAAGCTGCTGGCGCCGGTCTACTGGTCCGTGCTGCAGGAAGTGGACCTGGCCGATGTTCCGACCGATGGGCGCGAGCACGATCTGTCCGTCTACATGCAGGACACCGGTTGGCCTGACGCACCTCTCGACGACTACATCGAGCTGTGGGACCACGACTACTGGCAGTTCATGCGGCAGATCCCGCCAGACAAGAAGCTCTTGGACATCCAAGCGTGCTTCCAGGTCGCCCACGGTTCGGGCATCCGGCCTGAGGCGATCCTGATGCAGAAGATCGTGAACTTCTCGACCCTGGGGGGCCTCCTCACGAGTGTGGAGGAGTACGACCCGACCACCTGGCCCGGCTCCTACATGGCCAAGGGCCTCGAGTTGCGCGACCAGTGGGAGAGCAAGCTCCTGCGCACGAGCAAGTGGTCTCCACTTTGGTAGCAGCGACGGGGTACCCCATCATGCGCTGAGTAGTTGAGGCGGGTGCACCCGCGGTCGGAAGCAGACGACCGCGGCACAACATGACCGGCGCGCTCTGGCTGTCGGTCGCAGCTACTACCGGGATGGCTGCCCATCCAAGGGCCCGAGAGACGTCACAGCTACGCTCACGTCCATGAGCGATACCCAGCAAGGCGAGGGTTGGTGGCTGGCCTCTGACGGCAAGTGGTACCCACCCGAGGCACAGCCTGGGGGGCCGCCGGCATCGGGTCCAGCTGCACCTGTAGGAGTGCCGGCGACGGCACCCGCTCCCGGTATGGACCCTGGTCCTACCGCTGCGCCTTCCGGATATGGGGCTCTACGCGACCAACTGGGGAGAGCGGGTCCTGATCCTCGGTGGTGATGGCT
>JADMIJ010000179.1 GCA_015478655.1 Acidimicrobiales bacterium
ACTGTCAATGGACCCGAACTGTTACGAGGTTGCTGAACCCGAACTGTTACGAGGTTTGAGCCTCTCATGACGGGGTGGTTGCCTCAGGACCACCCCGGATTCCCGGTCGGTTTCGCGTCTCTTCGCATCGGGCATCGGGTCCGGTCGGCCCCTCCCAGGTCCGACGGGGTCACATGGATTGGACCTCAATCGTTACGAGCACCCGCCTTCTCGACCCTCGGCGTCCTCCACCACCGAGGTCCCTCGAACCGGATCGTTCCGCACTCCTACTCTCCCCTCCGACGGCTCCTCCAGGTCCGTCACAACTGGACATAAAGACCCCGGTCCTCCCTCGCGCATCGTCGACGGCTCCTCCAGGTCCGTCACGACTGAACATAAAGACCTCAGTTCTTCCCTCGGGTATCGCCGGCGGCTCCTCCAGGTCCGTCACAACTGAACAAATCGGCTTCTGTACAAGACCGGGACCGCCTCCCCACCATCCCGGGCCGCGATGGGCTCCCGATCCAGCCCTATTACCTACCTGTTCTCCCTCGTCGTAATCGCCTCCTCCAGGGCCGTTTCACTGAACAAAATGCCTACTGTACATGCCCCGAAATTCCCTCCCTCAATGCTGGCCTTCGCGGGTCCGCGACCCACCCCAGAATCCTCTCATCCGACCTCGTGGACGGCTCCTCCAAGGCCGCCACGTCTGATCCCGCGTCCCGGTGCCTTCCCGGACCTCTCGGCGGATCACGACCGCCCATTCAGGTCGTCCTCCAGATCCCGCAGCCGATAGCTCCGACCCCGGATGTTCAGCACCTGGCACGAGTGCAGCAGCCGGTCCAGGATCGCCGTCGTGATCACCTCGTCGCCAGCTAGCATCTCCGGCCAGTCCTTGATCGCCTTGTTCGACGTGATGCACAGCGAGCCCCGTTGGTAGCGGTAGCTCACCAGCCGGAAGAACAGGTTCGCCTCCTCTCGCGTGAAGGTCTCGAAGCCCACCTCGTCGATGATCACCAGGCCCGCCTTCATGTACTTCTTCCCCCTCAGTCGCGTCGGCGGCACGTCGGCGTCCTTGCGCATCGCGTGCAGCAACTCCTCCAGGCGGAAGAACGCCACCGAGAAGCCCGTCTCCACGGCGCGGACCCCCAAGGCGATGGCCAGATGCGTCTTCCCCACGCCGGGCGGTCCCAGGATCAAAAGCGCTTGCTTCTCCCGCAGCCAGGCACCGGTCGCCAGTGCCTCGAGCTTGGAGCGCTGCACCGCCGGCTGGAACGCGAAGTCGAAGTTCGTCAGCGTCTGGCCCGTCGGCAGCCCCGAGAGCCGCAGCGATGTCCGGACCCGCCGCTCCTCGCGCCGCTCCAGCTCGCCGCGGAGCAACTGCTCCAGCAACGTCGGCGTCCCCAGATCCTCCTTGACGGCACGGGTCAGGATCGCCGGCAGGGCCTCGGCGGCGAAGTCCAGCCCCAGCTTCACCAACTGGTCCACCAGCATCCCCAGGTCGGCCGAGGCCGCCCTGGGCGGCAACGCCGGCGGCCGGTCGGGCTCGTGCGGTCCGCCACTGGCTTTGGTCGTCATCGGGCCACCTCCGCCAGCGCGGCATAGAGGTCCACCGGCCGCCGCTCCACCGGCAGGGCCGCGATCTCCTCGAGCTTCCGCGCCATCCGGCCCAGTGGCTTGGGCGGGAGCACCTCGGCGGTCCCCGGCCCGGCGTAGCAGGCCGGATCGATCAGGATCCGCTCGGGGGAATGGCGGGGATACGACACCAACACGACCCCGGTCTTGGGGTCGAGGATCTGGACGGAACCCGAACAGCCGCGGACCTCCACCTCGCGGCCGGTATAGATGAACGGGACGACATAACTGCGGCCCTCGAAATGGACCGAGCAGTCCTTGTGCACCGGCGCCGTCTTGACCAGGTCGAACGGCTCGGGCAGGAGCGCCGGCAGGGGCCGCAGGAACGGCTTCTCGGCCTCCCAGCTCGCCGCGACCGAGGACCCGGTCGCCGGGCAGATCCGCCGGGCGGCGCGGGCCGCTCGGTCGGCATCGGTCCACGACTGGAGGTCGGCCAGGCCGTCGAAGCGTCGGCTCCGAAGATCCAGGCCCTTGCAGTCGCCGACGCGACGCTCGGTCTTCCCCTTCTGCTCCGGGGCCCGGACCTCGCAGGCATCGACGTGGAAGCCCAGGGTCCGGGCGTAGGCGCGGTACTGCTCGTTGATCACGCCCCAGGCGCCGCCGCCGCGGGCGATGCCGGTCTTGAGGTTGTCGATCCGGTTGACCGCCGCCACGCCGCCCAGCCGCCGGTAGGCCTCGTTGTGGACGTGGTGCCAGGCGAGTTGGTCCATCGAGCGGCTCCAGACGACGGCCTCCTTGCGGCTGTGGCTCAGCACCATGACGAAGGCGTAGAGCGTGGTCGGTCCGTCGGGGTCGCCGAGATCGACCTGGCGGAACTCGCCCCAGTCGCTCTGGGTCTGGGCGCCCGGCGGCGTCTCGACGCGGCGGAAGGGACGGAGCGGGGGCAGGCCGAAACGTGCTCGCACATATTTACGCACCGACTTGTAAGAACCTTCGTAGTCGTGCTCGGTGCGGAGGAAGTCGTGGAGGAGCTGGACGCTGGGCGGCCGCTGCTGGCCCAGGATCTCGGCCTGGGCCTGCCACCAGTGGGCGACGGCCTGGGCGAGGCCGAGTTGCTCGATCCGCGACGGCTTGTGCCGGCCATCGGCGGCTCCGTCGCGGGAGCGGCGGAGGTGGTACCGGACGGCCCCCTCGGAGACGCCGAGGATTCGCGCCGTCTGGGACTGCGACTGGCCTCGCTGCTGCAAGACCTCGATCGTCACGATGTGCTCCCTTGTGAGCTTGGCCAAGGTGGTGCCTCCCAGCGGGCCTTGGATGTCCAAGTCCAGCCTGGGAAACCCCTGGCTTGCCTGTCGATGGATGTCCAGTACGACGGTCGTACTGAACCCCTGTCAGGCTCGTAACGATTCGGGTTCGCTAACTCCCAGTTTTACGGGTTTGGTGACA
>JADMIJ010000055.1 GCA_015478655.1 Acidimicrobiales bacterium
CATAGCTCCATCCTACCCCTATCGCGCGGCTATTTACGTGTCACCACACTAGGACAGGCTTGTGAGCAAACCGGCTTCCCAATGGGCAAGGGGATTGGGCTTCGCGGCTACGTGCACGGAGGCTCCTCAAGTTGCGGATCTCTCTCGGTTTCTCACTGGGACACCCTGCCCTGCCGTTCTTGAATGGAATTCAAAAACTGACCCACTACCGGACCGCTCGCCATCACGGCCCGGTACTGGTGCCTCCGGTCGGGGAGGACGTGGCGCTCGTCGCCCCTGGGGTTGTCGTGGTGGTGGTGGTCGTGGTCGTAGAGCTGGGCACGTCCACCGGCTTCTGGCTCTGGATCACCGCTGGATCAGGGGGAATGCCGGGAGCGGTCACCGGGTGACCAGCCAGGTAGTCGAAGATCTGGCCCACGACCGGCGCCGCCGCCGTTGCCCCGTAGCCAGCCTGATCGATCACGCAGACCACCACGTACTGCGGGTCGGCCGTGGGCCCGAAGCCGACGAACCAGGCCGTGGGCTCCTTGCCGACCTGCGTATCGGCGGTGCCCGTCTTTCCCGCAACCCCACCGGGGAACGACGCCAGACCGGGGACGCCGTGAGCGGTGCCGTTGGCGCTGGTCACGACACCGGTGAACCCCGCCAGCATGGCCTGGTGGTTGGTCGGCGAGATGTTGACATGGCCGGTGACCTGGGGTGTGAACCGCTTGACCACCTGGCCGCTCGGCGAGACGATGGCCGCCGCCACCTGAGGCGCGTACCGGGTGCCGCCGTTGGCGAAGGTCGAGTAGGCCACGGCCTGCTCGATCGGCGTGATGTAGGTGCCGCCCTGCCCGAAGGCCATCTCGATGTTCTCACCGGTGTACCAGCTGGTGTTGGGAAAGGCCTTCGGGTTCATGGCGTGCAGCTTGACCCGCTCGGCCTGGCTGTCCACCCTCCCCTGGTACTCCTGAGGCAGGTCGATGCCCGTCAGCTGACCGAGGCTGTACTGGGCGGCCTGGTCCTGGATCGGGGTCTGGCCGAACTGGGCTGATTTCGAATAGAAGAGGTAGCCCAGGTTGTAGAAGAAGTCGTCGCTCGACACGCTGAGGGCCGACGAGATGTTGTAGCTGCCGGTGGGGTCCCCCGGGGCGTCGTGGAACACGCATGTGGTCGAGTTGTACTGGCAGTCCGGGGTCTTGAACGTCCCATTGTCGTAGTAGGAGAACCCGGGCGTGATGAGGCCGGTATTGAGGGCGGCGGTGGCGGTGTTGAGCTTGAACGTCGAGCCCGGCGTGTAGGTCCCCTGGATCGCCCGGTTGAGTGTCGGCTGAAGGCTGGTCGGGCCGAACAGCTGGGCGTTCTGGACGGCGCTCAAGCCCCCGACCCACTCCTTCAGGTTGTAGGTCGGAGACGACGACATGGCGTAGACCGCCCCCGTCTGGGGACTCATCACCACGACGGCGCCCTCGGTCGCCTGCGGATAGCAGCCGACCTTGGCGCCCGCCGCGTTGAGGCACGAGGGATCGATGGTGTTGCGAAGGGTCCTGATCTGGGTAGCCAGGGCGTTGTCGGCCACCTGCTGCAGGTTGGTGTCGAGGTTGGTGACCACGTTGGCGCCCGGGGTGGCCGGGGTCGACTTGAGTGTGCCGGCCACCCGCCCCTTGGCGTCCACCTCCAGCTGCTGCTGGCCCGGGGTGCCGCGCAGCTCCGACTCGTACTGGTACTCGAGCCCGGACTGGCCAAAGGCGTCGCCGGCCTGGTAGCCCTGCGACGCCCGGGACTGGAGCTCGGCCGCGTTGATGGTCGACACGTAGCCAAGGGTCTGGGCTGCGGGATACCCGTTCTGCGCCGGTCCCGCCATCTCCAGTTGGGGGTAGTTGCGCTGGGTGGTCGCCACCGAGGCCACGCCGGGGAACTCGTCCTGGTGCTCGCGGATGTAGAGGATGTCCTGGAGGGGGGCGTTGGCGAGGACGGGTACCGGTTTGTAGATGCTGTTCCGGGGGTCGAGGATGGACGCGTTGATCTGGGCGGGGGTCTGGCCGATGAGGGCGGCCAGCCTGCCCACCACGTCGGGATACTGCTGGGCGGCCACCCGGGACAATGTGATCTGCTCGATGGGGACGTTGTTGACCAGCGGATTCCCGTAGCGGTCCAGGATGAGGCCCCGGGTGGGGTCGACCGCCACGGCGCGGATCTGATTGGCGCTCACCGCGTGGGCGGCGGCGGGCGCCTGCAGCACCTGCAGGGTCCACAGCCGCAGGCCCAACAGCCCGAACAGACCGGCCACGATCAGACCGGTGATCCGGAGCCGGAGCCCGGGCCGGGCCGCCGTGGTGTCCGGTGCGTCCAGCATTGCCCCCACCGAGAAACGGCTCTGATGGAGCTTGGGCTGCCGGGCCGGCTTGCGTTGGGGACTCCGGTCCTTCCCGGGACGGGGATAGTGCCGCGGACCTTTGATGGGGTGCCGCAGGGATCGGCTCACGGGGAACCAGTATCGCAAGTCCCGCTCCGGATAAGTACGCGCCGGGGCTCGGTCACCGCGGAGCCCCCGAGGAGACCGCCGACGTGGGCACGCCTTCGGTCGACACGTCACGGAGCGACCAGGCCACCGCCCGGAGGGCGGGCAGGGCCAGGAAGGCGTTGACCACCGACACCACCAGCACGATCTGCGCAACGCCCACGTGGAGCATCTGGGGCTGGCCCAGCACCGATCCGAGGACGGCGTAGATCACCTCATAGAGTGCGCTCCCGGCCAGGGCGGCGAAGGGCGGGAGCCAGGGCGCCGTCCGGTCCAGGGGGAGGGTGGCTGCGCCCACCCCGAACCCGATTAGGCACCCGACCAAGGCGGAGAGGCCGAATGGCGTGGGGAGGAAGAGATCGGCCACCAGCCCGCTCCCGAATCCCATCGACGCGCCCCGCGCCGGTCCGCCCACGATGCCGGCCACGATGGGCAGGAGGACCATGATGTCGGGGTGGACCCCACCGATCCGCAGGTCGAGGACCAGGGTCTGCTGCAGCGTGACGAAGGCGGCCACCACCAGGCCCACCCGGGCCACGTCCCTCGCCGTCACCGGGACTCCCGTCCCCGGCGACGGGCCGCGGTCCGACAGATCATGCCCACCGGACCAGCGACCTCACGAGGAGGGCCCCCACAAGACGACCGACACGTAGCGCAGATGGGCCAGGTCGGCCGTGGGCTTCAGCACCACGGACTCCTGGGAGGCGGTGGTGCCGGTCTTGAACGAGACCACACTGGCCACCGGTATCCCCGCCGGGTAGACGTCGCCCGGGATGGGGCTGGTGACGAATTGTTGGCCCACGGTGAAGGTGGTGTTGGTGGGGACGAGGTCGGCGTCGAGGGGCTTGCCCGCCCCCTCACCGTTGATGACGGCCAATGAACCGGGGGGGGTCCCGAAGGTGGCGCCGACCGCAGACTGGCCGTCGGTGATCAGACGCACCGTCGAGGAGCCGTGGTTGGCCTGGACGACCTGCCCGACCAGCCCGCCGGCGCCGATGACCGGCATGCCGAGGTGCACTCCCTCACTACGACCGACGCCGATGTCGATGGTGGCGGCGAAGTTGCTGGTCCCGTAGTTGGTGACTTCGGTGGGCACGGTCTGCAGGTTGCCGATGAACGGCACGTTGAGCAGGGCGCTGAGTTGCTTCATGGCCTGTACGGCGTCGGCCGCCGAGCGCTCCTGCAACTTCAGCTGGTCGATCTCCTGTTGGAGCTTCTGGTTCTGCTGGCGGACGGCCCCGTAGTGGACCGAGCCGGCCAGGAAGCTCCCCACCGGCTGGATGATGCCGTCGACGCCTGACCGCACCGGGGCAAAGGCATCGGCGGCCACCGACTTGACCCCGGAGGTGATGCGGTGGAACCCGCCGCGGGCATCGAGGGTGATGATGGTGACCGAGGCCAGTACCAACAGCAGCAGCGTGGTGCGAGGGCGGCGGGAACGCCGCGACTTCGCCACTGGAGACGAGACCCCCGGTCGTTCAGCGAGCCGACGAGGTGATGAGTACCTGCTTGAGGGCCTCGAACTCCTCGAGGCACTGCCCACTGCCTATGGCCACGCAGTTCAGTGGATCGCGGGCGACGACGATCGGCATCCCGGTCTCCTGGGTGAGGCGACTGTCGAGCCCGTGCAAGAGGGCGCCGCCTCCGGTCAGGACGATGCCCTGCTCCATGATGTCCGCCGCCAACTCCGGTGGCGTCCGGTCGAGGGTCACCTTCACCGCGTCGACGATGGCCGACACCGGCTCGTCGATGGCCTTGCGAATCTCCTGGGTGGAGATGACCACGGTCTTGGGCAGCCCCGTGACCAGATCGCGGCCGCGGATCTCCGCATGGAGCTCCTCTTCGAGCTCGTAGGCGGACCCGAGGGCGATCTTGATCTCCTCGGCCGTCCGCTCGCCCAGTGCCAGGCTGTACTCCTTCTTGACGAACGAGACGATGGCCTCATCCAACTCGTCGCCACCGATGCGGATCGACTGGCTCGTCACGATGCCCCCCAGCGAGATGACCGCCACCTCGGTGGTCCCCCCACCGATGTCGACGACCATGTTGCCGGTCGGCTCGTGGACGGGAAGTCCGGCGCCGATTGCTGCCGCCATCGGCTCCTCGATGATGTACGCCTTGCGGGCCCCCGCGTACTCGGCCGCCTCCATGACGGCCCGCTGCTCCACTCCGGTGATCCCCGAGGGCACACAGATGACCATGCGCGGCTTGGCGAAGCGACGCTGGTGCACGCGGTGGATGAAGTAGCGCAACATCTTCTCGCAGATCTCGAAATCGGCGATGACACCGTCTTTCAGCGGCCGGATGGCCTGGATGTGGCTCGGGGTCCGACCGATCATCCGCTTGGCCTCGGCACCCACGGCCAGCGGCCTGCCGTCCTTCACGTTGACGGCCACCACCGAGGGCTCGTTCAACACGATGCCCCTGCCGCGCACGTACACGAGGGTGTTGGCGGTTCCGAGGTCGACCGCCATGTCGCGGCCAAGAAGCGAGAAACTGTTGTCGCGCATCAGAGATGCACTCCTCCGTCAGTATTGGGTCGGGACTTCGTGAGTGGGTGTGACCACGCCTGGACTCCGTTGCACCAGTGCCTGATGCACTCGTGCTTCGATGCACAGGCGTTTCGACGCACTCGTGCTTCGATGCAAACGGCTTGTGACATTCAGGCTACGGGAATCGGCCGGTGGGCACAAGGGCGCCTGCTGGGACGACGCGGGGCTGAGGCCGACAAGGCCCTGGTCCGAGGGCATCCGGGGAGCCCGAACCCCAGTGGGTCAGCCCAGACCCGGAAAGAAGAGCTCGATCTCGCGGGCGGCGGCCTCCGGAGAGTCGGACCCGTGGATGAGGTTCTCCCCCGTCTCGAGGGCCAGATCGCCCCGGATGGTGCCAGGGGCCGCATCGACGGGGTTGGTGGCGCCCATCAGGTTCCGCACCACCTTGTAGGTGTCGCCGGGACCCTCCACCACCATCACCAGGACCGGCGAGCGGGTGATGAAGGCCACCAACTCGTCGAAGAACGGCTTCCCCTCGTGCTCGCCGTAGTGGGCCCGGGCCACCGAGGCCGTGATCATCCGGAGATCGGCGGCCACCAACGTGAGCCCCTTGCGCTCGATCCGGTTGATGATCTCGCCCACCAGGCGGCCTTCGACGGCATCGGGCTTGCAGATGACAAGAGTGCGTCCCACGAGCGAGGCAGGCTAGCCGACCCCGGGACTCTCCCCAGCCCTCGGGTCGGGTCCTCAGGAGTGCTCAGGTCCCATCGGGGACGAGCAGGCGGCGGGCGTCCGCCACCACGTAGAGCGAACCGCACACCACGACCCGGTCGTCGGGGCCGGCCCGGCCCACCGCCAGGGTGACCGCCTCGCCGGGTGACGAGGCCACCGCGACCTCCATGCCGAGGCCGGCCGCCGCCTCGGCCACGACCTCGGCCGCCATGGCCCGTGGGGAACTGGGGGAGCACGCCACCACCGAGCGGATGCCGGCGCTGAGCAGTGCCCCGAGCATGGCCACCGGGTCGCGACCGGTCAGCATGCCCACCACCGCCAACCCTTCGCCCTCCACGGTGAACTCCTCGACCAGGGAGCGGGCCAGGACCATCATTCCGGCCACGTTGTGGGCGCCGTCCACCACCACCAGCGGATGCCGACCGATGACCTCGAGCCGCCCGGGGACCCGCAGAGCGGAAAAGGCTTGCTCGACCGCGTCCTCCTCCAGTGGGGCCCCGAAGAACGCCTCCACCGCGGCGATGGCGCAGGAGGCGTTGTCGCCCTGATGGGCACCGTGCAGCGGCACCAAAAGCTCGCCGTAGGCGCCCCCGGGAGTGCGGACGTCGATGAGACGACCGCCCACCGCCAACCGATTGACGGTGCAGGCGAAGTCCTGATCACGGACCCACACCTCGGCAGCACCGCCGTCCCGTGCCAACTGGCGGAGCAGGGCCACCAGCGTCGGATCGGTCTCGCCGATGACCACCCGGCTTCCCTGCTTGAAGATCCCGGACTTGTCGCGGGCGATGTCCTCGAGGGTCGGGCCGAGCACCTCGGTGTGGTCGAAGCTGACATTGGTGAGCACGGCCACGTCGCCATCGACCACGTTGGTGCAGTCCCAGCGTCCCCCGAGGCCGACCTCGACCACGGCCACGTCCACCGCCTCGTCGGCGAACCAGGCCAGCGCCGCCGCGGTCAGCAGCTCGAACCTGGTCGGCGGGTCGTCCATGAGGACCTCCAGCCGGGCCAGGGACTCGAGCACCTCGACGAAGGCATGGTCGTCGATGGGCTCGCCATTGCGGGAGATCCGCTCGTTGACCCGGCTCAAGTTGGGGCTCGTATACGTGCCGACGGTCAGGCCCTGGGCACCGAGCAGAGCCGTGGCCATGGCCGCGGTCGAGCCCTTTCCGTTGGTTCCGGTGATGTGCAGGGCGGGGTATGCCTCCTGCGGGTCCCCCAACAGGCCGGCCAGTGTCTGCATGCGCTCCAAGGTGGGGAGCGAGCGCCTCGACGGCATGGTCGACTCGAAGTCGATGTGCGCGTCCAGCCAGGCCAGGGCGTCGGGGAGGTCGTCGAAATTCACAGTGGTGAGGAATCACCCGGGTCTGTGGGTGGCGGCACCCACCGTGCCGGACTCAGCCCGAGCTCAGGATGCAGCCCTGCGGCTCCGGGTCGCCTTGGCCGGCGTACTGTTCAGCGGGACCAAGGTCGGGTGGACCTTGTCGAGGACCACGGCCCGGTCGACCACACACTTGGAGATGTCGGTGCGGCCGGGAAGGTCGTACATCACCTCGAGGAGGACCTCTTCGAGGATGGCCCGCAACCCCCGGGCCCCGGTTCCCCGCAACAGGGCCTGCTCGGCCACGGCCTCGAGGGCGTCGTCGGTCAACTCGAGCTCCACATGGTCGAGCTCGAACACCCGCTTGTACTGACGGGTCAAGGCGTTCTTCGGTTCCACCAGAATCCGGATGAGGGCGTCCTTGTAGAGGTGGGACACGGCGCTCACGACAGGCAGGCGCCCGATGAACTCGGGAATGAGCCCGAACTTCATGAGGTCCTCGGGGAGCACGTGGCGCAGCAGCTCGGAGTCGTCCCGCTCTGACGCCTTGCGCACCTCGGCCCGGAATCCCATGCCTTTGCGGCCGATGCGGTTCTCGATGATGGTGTCGATGCCCGCGAATGCACCGCCGCAGATGAACAGGATGTTGGTGGTGTCGATCTGGATGAACTCTTGGTGGGGATGCTTGCGGCCGCCCTGGGGGGGCACCGAGGCGGTGGTGCCCTCGAGGATCTTCAACAGCGCCTGCTGGACACCCTCTCCGGACACATCTCGGGTGATCGACGGGTTTTCGGACTTGCGGGCGATCTTGTCGATCTCGTCGATGTAGATGATGCCCGTCTCGGCCCGCTTCACGTCGTAGTCAGCGGCCTGGATGAGCTTCAGGAGAATGTTCTCGACGTCCTCCCCCACGTAGCCCGCCTCGGTCAAGGCGGTGGCATCGGCGATGGCGAAGGGAACGTTGAGCATCCGGGCCAGGGTCTGGGCCAGAAGCGTCTTGCCACAACCGGTCGGGCCCAGCAGCAGGATGTTCGACTTGGACAGCTCCACTTCATTGTCGTGGGTGCCGTTGCTGCCCGCCTGCACCCGCTTGTAGTGGTTGTAGACAGCCACCGACAGGATCTTCTTGGCGTACTCCTGCCCGATCACATAGTCATTGAGGAACTCGAAGATCTCCTTGGGCTTCGGCAGCTCCTCGAAGGAGAGCTCGGTGGTGTCGGCCAGCTCCTCGGCGATGATGTCGTTGCAGAGCTCGATGCACTCATCGCAGATGTAGACACCGGGCCCGGCGATCAATTTCTTGACCTGCTTCTGCGACTTGCCGCAGAAACTGCACTTCACCAGATCGCCACCATCTCCGAACTTCGCCACGTCGGTTCCTCGTGTCCTTCTGTCAGCGGTCCCTGTTGCTTAGCCGTACGTGATGCTCATCTGTCCAGCAGGCCGGTACGGTCGGTCCTCCCACCGCATGTCGACTGCCGTCCCCTTCCCCACCCCCCACGCGTTGCGCCCGGCCACGCGTTTCATGCGACACAACTCTAGCGGCTGGCCCGGCACCGGCCGGTCCCTGGCATCGGATCAGGCCGCCCCGACCGCTGCGACGGTCATGGAGTCCCTGGCCGTGATGACCTCGTCGATCAGCCCATAGGTCACCGCCTCCTCCGCGGTCATGATGAAATCGCGGTCGGTGTCCTTGGACACCCGCTCGTTGGTCTGGCCGGTGTCCTCGGCCAACATGCCATTGAGCAGGTCGCGCATCCGGAGGATCTCCTTGGCCTGGAGCTCGATGTCGCTGGCCTGGCCCTCGACGCCTCCGAATGGCTGGTGCAACAGGATCCGAGCATGGGGAAGGGCAAAGCGCTTGCCACGGGTGCCGGCACCCAGCAACACCGCGGCAGCCGACGCGGCCTGCCCGAAACAGAACGTGGACATGTCGGGCTTGATGTACTTCATGGTGTCGTAGATGGCGAAGAGGGCGGTGATGTCCCCGCCGGGTGAGTTGATGTACAGGTGAATGTCCTTGTCCGCCTCCTCCGACTCGAGGAAGAGCAGCTGTGCACAGACGAGGTTGGCCACCGTGTCGTTGATCGGCGTGCCGAGGAAGATGATCCGTTCGCGCAGAAGACGCGAGTACAAGTCGTAGTTCCGCTCACCACGGCTGGTGGACTCGACCACCCACGGCACGCTGTAGGCCTGTGCGTC
Source organism: Acidimicrobiales bacterium (assembly GCA_015478655.1). Taxonomy (GTDB): domain Bacteria; phylum Actinomycetota; class Acidimicrobiia; order Acidimicrobiales; family RAAP-2; genus Bog-756. The sequence continues at coordinate 9,251 of JADMIJ010000055.1, forward strand.
CATCTCTCTGACTCCCTCCGTGAAGCTCACTCCGCGTCCTCCTCGCCCTCGTTCACCAGCAGGTCCGCCCGTGACACGGGCTTCCCGTCCTCGTCGAGCAGCTCGACACTGTCGATCAGCCAGCTCATGGCCTTGGCCTTGCGTCGATCCGAGCGTACCGCTGCAAGCCGGCCGCCCAGTTCCAACTGGCTACGGACCTGGTCGACATCCATTTCCAGTCGCTCGCCCATGGCTGCCAGTTCCTCGTCCAGCTCCTCATCGCTGACCTCGATGCCTTCTGCCTCCACGAGGGCCCTCAGGGCCAGGTCCACCTTCACGCTCTGCAGCGCGCCACCGCGGAGCTCGTCCAGGAACTCCTGCTCGTCGCGGCCAGTGGCCCCGAGGAACTGACCCAGGCTCATCCCCTGACTGTCGAGACGATGGTTGAGGTCGTGGATCCGCTCGCGCAACTCGACCACCACCAACTGCTCGGGGATGTCCTCGGTGACGAGCTCGACCAGCGCCTCCGCCGTCTTCTGCCGGAGGGCCATCTGGGCCTGGACGATGTGGCGCTGACGCAACCGTCCGGCGATGTCATCCCTGAGCTCCTCGACGGTGTCGAACTCCGACGCCTCTGACGCCCACTCGTCGGTGACATCGGGCAGGACCAGCTCCTTCACGTCCTTGACCAGCACCCGGAACGAGACCGTCTGGCCCAGTGCCTCCAGTGTGGCGTCGAAGGCGAAGATGTCCCCGGCCTTGGCCCCCCGGAGTTGGTCGTCGAGCTCGGGGACCACTCCCCCGCTCCCCACTTCGTAGAGGAAGTCCTCGGCGTCGAGATCGCTGTCGTCAGCGGCGGCGGCACCACCCCCGCGCGTGCCATGGATGTCGACGGTGACCTGGTCGCCGTCCTGAGCCGGTCGGGATACTTCGACCAGCTCACCGGACGTGGCCCGCAGGCGATCGATCTGCGCACCGATCTCGTCGTCGGTGACCTCGAGGCTCGGCAGCGTGACCACCAGCCCCTGATACCCGGGGATGGACACCGTAGGCCGGACCAGCACCACGGCATCGAACGAAACCGGTCCTGACTCGTCGCCGGCAGTGATGTCGATCTCGGGCTGGTCGATGGGATCGACCTCGGTGTCGCTGACGGCGCGCGCATAGAAGTCGGGGAGGGCCTCGCGGAGAGCCTCGCCCCGCAGCGCGGTCGCTCCCCCCATGCGGGCCTCGATGACCCGCCTGGGGACCTTGCCGGGGCGGAAGCCGGGAACCCTGAGGTCGCGAGCCAGACGACTCATGACCTCGTCCAGGGCCTTGTCTATCTCGCCTTCGTCGATCTCGACGGACAGGCGGACCTTGTTGCCCTCCTCGGGCGCGGCGGTGGCTCGCATACGGATACGTGAGTGTACTGGCAGCCAGGGACGCGACTCTCCGGCGCATGGGGCCGGCAGCGTTTGCGGTGGCGCCGATCGAAATTCGTCCCGCCATGTGATCTTCTGAACATGTGGTTGTCCGACCCCAGGATCGTCAACCGCGTTGATGGCGCCGTCAGATCATGAAGGCCATTGACTCGAGCACCCGCTGCCCCAAGGCCGTGTCACCCTCGACCAGCACCTGGCCCGTCGCCAGCGCCTCTGCCGGTGCCACCCGTCCGAATCCGAGACGCCAGAAGGCCTCCTGGTCCATGCTCAGCCTCACCGTCGGTGGCTGGTCGGGCGACTCGGGGGCAGGCGAGGCGCGTCCACCGTCCATGGTGACGACGAAGTGCCGCCCCATGACGCCGGTCACTGCGAACAGCACCGAGGAGCCGTCTGGAGGTGCGACCCGCTTGCCCACCACGTAGGGCATGGTCTGCTCGCACCGATCCAACGCAGCCGCCTCGCCCACCCCGTTGCGACCGCCAGGTCGGTCGAGGGCGCGGCGAATGTCCTGTTCGTGGGCCCAGCAGTCGAGGACGCGGGTGTCCATGAACTCCCGATAGGGCGCCTGGCCGACCGGGCTCCAACCCACTTCGTCCCACTTCTCCGCCGGCATGGCCGACAGCGCATCGATCCGCCTGTTGGTCGTCTCGACGAACTCGGCCAGCACCTCGGCTCCCGGCACGGACCGCCGAGCCTCCACCCATGCTTCGTTGATCGCGCCGAAGGCGTTGGCAACATGAGTCGGACTCGTCTCCAGTTCCGGAGGAGGCGGATCTCCGAGGAGCGCGCGCTCGGTCCCGATGAGATGGGACAGGTGGTCCTTGACGGTCCAGCCCGGGCAGTCCGTCGGACGCTCCCACTGGTCGGCGTCGAGTTGCTCACACGCCGTCATCACCGAGGCCCACACCTGGGCCAGCCGATCGACGACAGGCTCGCTGCGTGTCGCTCGAGTCGACATGGGCACCCCTCCTTCGATCGCCCGTCTGGCGGCGGGTCCCACAGTTCGCTCCCGCAGGGGAGCCCTCGGTCAGCCCGGGAGGTTGGCCTCGATGGCGTCGATCACTTCGGGAGCCTCGGGGTCCACCATTGGCCTGAACCGCTGCACGATCTCCCCGGTCGGTGACACGAGGAACTTCTCGAAGTTCCACTGGATGTCCCCGGCCTCACCCTCGGCGTCGGGAAACGCCACCAGCTCCTCGTAGATTGGGTGACGGTTGTCCCCATTGACCTCGACCTTCTCGAACAGGGGGAAGGTGACCCCATAGGTGGCCGAGCAAAAGGTGGCGATCTCCTCGGAGGACCCGGGCTCTTGGCCACCGAACTGATTGCACGGGAAGCCGAGCACGGTGAACCCTTTGTCGCCGTAGGTCTTCTGGAGCCGCTCGAGCCCCTCGTACTGGGGTGTGAGCCCGCACTTGGAGGCCACGTTGACCATCAGAAGCGTCTGTCCCTGGTAGTCGCCGACCGAAGCCGGATCGCCCTTCAGGGAGTGGAGAGTCGGGTCGTAGATGCTCATACCGGCAAGTGTAGATCGGGCGGCCCAGGCGCAGATCGGCTCGCCACCGACCGTCTCAAGTCGGCCGGGTACCGGCGGGGCCACCCCTAGGCGGTCAGGAGCTGGTCCGGTGACCGATGCCCATCCGGCCTCGCGGGCACCTGCCGTGCCTGGTAAAGAAATCCTGCTGGTTGGTCGATGATACGGGGCGAGTATGCGCAGGATTCAAGGGCGGTGTGTGTGCCCAGGGGTTGGATGACGAACGATGACCGTCCAGGTTGAGAAGGCCAGCCACCACCCGGGGGACGGCCGCGCCGTCTCGGGACCCGTGGTCAAGGTCCTCATGGGTCAGGTCCATGCCCACAGTGGCGAGGTCGGGGTAGCCCAGGCGCTCGCCCTGGCCGGCGAGGGCCGGTCGTTCCTCGAGCTCGACAACCCGGCCACGCGGAGCACGCTGGCCGAGACGGTGGCGCTGTTCAACGCGGCGGCACTCGTCACCGGGGACGGCGCCATCGGTCTGCACGTGGGCGATCTGCTCCTCTCCGCCCCCAGCGCTGACGTCCTCGTGGATCGGCTGCTGGCCCTCCGGTCCCCGGGCGAGGTGTTCAGGCAAGTCGAACCACTGGTGGCGCAGTTCGATACGACCTCCGAGGCCGAGGCTCTCGAGGTGGCCTACGACCACGCGCTCGTCCAGGTGGTCCCCCGCGGCTCGCCCTCGCGACACGCCCATCTGTGCGAGATGACCCGGGGGCTGCTCTCGCAGGTTCCTGCCCTGTGGGGGCGCGGACCGACACTGATCACGGAGACCGAGTGCAGCGCCCGGGGTGGCCGGCGCTGCCTCTACGCCCTCAGTTGGGACGATGATTCGTCCGAGTCCTCCGGGGGGCCCGCACCGGGGACATCCGTGGACCGTCCCTTGGCCGCGCTCCAGGACAGAAGCCACAACGGCGTCGGCGGCGGCCCGAGCCCCGACGTTCGGGATGCCCGGCCAACCGGGCGCCCTGACCAGGGACCGCCCGCGGTGGCGGCGGAGGCGCCCCACGCCGTGGATGCGCGAGGTGCGGTGGATGCGGTGGATGCGGTGGATGCCACGGTCGCCGAGCTGCGGGCTGAACTGGACAAAATGGAGGTGTTGGTCGAAGGAGCCTCTGCCACGGCCCTCGAGCTCCTGGATGACGACATCGACTCGTTGCTCACCCAGATCGCGGCCCGAGCGGACGCAGTGGTGTCAGCCGATCGGTACCTGCTGATGGTCCGTGTCCGACCCGGCACTCCGGTGCAGCTCCACAATCGCGGGTTGGGCCCGGAGGAGGCCCAGGATCTGGCGGTCGAGCTGTGGCGGGACCACGCGGACGACGCCGGCGGCTCACGGCTGATCGTGGACATCGCCTCACGTCGGCACCGCTATGGCCGGCTCGTAGAGTTCCTCCCGCCGGGAGCCGTCCCCCCGCCGTCGGAGTCGAGGCTGCTGGGGCTGTACGCCGAGTACGCGGCCACGGCCCTCGACGTCTTCGGCGTCATCTCCGAGTCCAAGCGCAGCGATGCGACGGCTCGCACCCTGCTGTCCTTCTCCGAGGCCCTCTCCCGGGTCACCACCCTGTCCGAGCTGGTGCAGCTGCTGGCGGACACCATTCCCGAGGTGACCGACTGCGATCAGTCGACCGTGTACCTGTGGGAGAGCGACCTCGGCCAACTGACTCCCCGGGCCCGAACCGTCGGCACCGAGTCACCTCCCGAGGCCTACGTGGGACCGATCGTTCCGGTGCTCAGACCAGGCCAGTCATCCGAAAGGCCAAAACCGGGACCGGTGAGGGGCGGCCTTCCGGGCTCGGGCAGTTCCCCATCCGCCGAGGCCGCCCACCGCCGGCCGGTCGGTGATGCGAGCGATCCCCTGGTCGTCCCGGCCGACCTCACCCTCATCGATCGCCTGATCAATCAGCGGGAGGTCATCGTCCTCGACGAGACGACGGACGACCCCCTTCTCCTCAGTCTCATGGATCGATCACAGACGGCGGCCTCGGTGGTGGCGCCCCTGTTCGCCGCAGGCGAATTCCTCGGGGTGATCGCCGCCAACTTCGGGCCGCAAACGCCCCTCGCCTCGATCCGGGACGCCGATCTCCACGAGCGCCTGTCCGGGCTCGCCGATCAGGCGGCCACTGCACTGCAGAACCTCGGGCTGATCGAAAAGGTCTCGCATATGGCCTGGCACGATGCATTGACCGGACTTCCCAATCGTCGCCTGTTCGAGGACCGCGTCGAACAGGAGCTGGTCAGATCTCGCCGCGTCGGGGAGCCGGTGTGCATGTTCTTCGTTGACCTCGATCACCTCAAGTCGGTCAACGACACACTCGGCCACGCAGCCGGGGACGACCTCATCCAACAGGTCGGCGATCGGCTGGTGGACACCGTCCGGCAACAGGACACAGTGGCCCGGGTGGGCGGCGACGAGTTCGCCATCCTGCTGCCCGGACTGTCCGACCAGCTGGCCATCGACCAGCTGGCGCAGCGTTCACTGGAGGCGATGAGCGCGCCATTCCTCGTGTTCGGTCAGGAGGTCGAGACCTCTGCCTCGATCGGCATCGCCATGGCCCCGGACCACGGTGACACCTACGACGAGCTCCTGAGCCGAGCCGACGAGGCCATGTACCGGGCCAAGGCCCGGGGTCGCAACGCGTTCCAGATGTACTCGGGCTCCATGGTCGACCCCGACCAGGGCCGGTTGGCGATCGACGAGCGCACGTTGTACACCGATCTCGTCCACGCCATCGAACACGACGAGTTCTTCGTCCTCTACCAGCCCTACATCGACCTCCGGACGGCCGAGGTGGTCGGGGTCGAGGCCCTGGTGCGCTGGCATCACCCCACCCACGGGACCCTCGAACCCGCCTCGTTCATCTTCATGGCGGAGAAGAGCGACATCATCGTCGCCCTCGACACCTGGGTCCTGGAGGAGACCTGCCGGCAGGGCCGTGCCTGGCTCGACCGCGGGCTGGCCCCCTTGCGGCTGTCGGTGAACCTGGCTTCGCGTGACCTGTCCAACCCAGATCTGTTCGCCAACATCGACCGGGCACTCGAGGAGACCGGTATCGACCCCTCCCTGCTCGAGCTCGAGATCACCGAGCGGGTGGTACTCGACAAGACGGGGCCGGCCAAGGCCAACATCGAACGGCTCCGGCGCCTGGGGGTGCGATTCACGATCGACGATTTCGGCACTGCCAACTCCTCGCTGAGCCGGATCGGGTCGTTTCCCGTCAGCACCCTCAAGATCGACCAGTCGTTCGTACAGGTCCTCGGACCGGACGGCGACAACAACTCGCTGGTGGCCGCCATTGTCTCCATGGCCGACCGTCTCGGCCTGGACTGCGTGGCCGAAGGGGTGGAGACATCGCTGCAGAGTCGCCTGCTGCTGCAGCGTGGCTGTAACACGGCGCAGGGGTACTTCTTCAGCCCGCCCCTGCCCGCCGAGGACATCGAGAGGATGCTGGCCGGCATGTCCCCGGCTCAAGGCCCCACGGCGCCCGGGGAACGCTGAGCGTGCCCCACTCCCGGTTCCAACCGAGCCCTCGCGCTAACTATAGTTAGCATTTGGGGGCGCTATCCCCCCCTCCAGGCGTCGGGACCGATACGTTCGGTCCATCCGATCACCGGATGCCGACCCCGATCACCGGACGCCGGCCATCCGAATCATGAGGAGGAACCATGGCGTCGTATGAGGGATATTGCGTGAAGTGCCGTGAGAAGCGGCAGTTCGAGGGGGAGGAAGTCGAGATGGCCAACGGCCGCAGGTCGGCCAAGGGCAAGTGCCCGACGTGCGGAACCGGCATGAACAGGATCCTCGGCAAGAAGGCCTGAGCACACCGCCCAGGACCGTCACCTCGGGTCTGCGGCTCCCACTCCGGGTGGGACCCGGTGCTGGTCCGACACGGATCGACGGTCGGCCGGAAGCGAGAGGGCGCCGATCACGGCGCCCTCTCGGAGTCCCCACTCGCTGACGACGAGGCGCTGCAGCCCGAGTGTCTCCACCAGGGTGGAGAGCACCACCGCCCCGATCGGCAGGAGCGGCGCCCGCCGGGCCTGTACGCCGGGGAGGGCCAGTCGGGCGTCGAGGTCGAGCGTGGCCAGTCGGTCGGCCAGCTGGTGTAGTTGACCGGCAGGAAGCTCGACCTGATTGACCTGCAGCGAAGAGACGGAACCCGATGCGGTCAGGGGACGGTGCAGGCCCATGGCCAGACGGGCCAGGGCGCGGACCGTTCCGCCGCTGGCTATGACCCGGGCCCCCGCTCGAGGATGTCGTGCCAACATGGCCCGGATCGGTTCCGCCCGTGCCAGTGCCGTCTCGGTGACGGCCACCCTGTCGGACCGTGTCAGCATCTCACCCGTGCCCAGCTCTCCTCGGAGCCGGGCCGTGCCCAGGGGCACGCTGGTGACGGCCGAGATCTCATCGATGGTGCCGATGCCCGCTTCGAGGCTGCCCCCTCCGAGGTCGAGGCCGAGGACCGGGTCCGCTCCCACCCAGACGCCAGCCCGCTGCCCCAGGAAGCACAGCCTGGCCTCTTCCTCGCCGGTCAGGAGCGTGATCGAGCTGTCCAGTACCTGCTCGAGCCGGGCGATCAGCCGCGAGCCGTTCGCCGCATCGCGTAGCGCGGCAGTGGCCAGGGCCACCACCACGTCGGCCCCGGCATCGTCGGCGGCCACGCGCAGGCGACGACAGGTGCGGACGGCGGAGGCAGCCCGGTCGGCCGGCACCCCCCCGGTCCGGGCCACCTCGGTGCCCAGATGGAGAAAGGAGCGGCGACGGAGCACCGGGATCAGCACGCCGTCACGGGTGGCGTCGACGACCATGAGGTGGAAAGAGCTGCTGCCGAGGTCGAACACAGCTACGCGGACGGTCGGCATCGGCGTGACGCTATCCCGGGTTGGGGGTCTTCGGGTCGCCTACGCTCTGTGCGGTGATGGCCGTCCACAAATCGGCCCCTCCGGGTCGGTCAGGTGGCCGGCGGGCCGGGCGCCGATCCGATCGCTGCGAGAATGGTCCGGCTCGGTACCGACCTAGCCACGACGAAGGGCTGGTTCACAGAACAAAACGGGACGTAGCGCAGCTTGGCAGCGCGCCTGCTTTGGGAGCAGGAGGTCGCGGGTTCAAATCCCGCCGTCCCGACTGACCCGCCGTCTGGCTGACGGGGGGTGAAGACGCCGGACGAATGCCCGATGGGCGGGCGTCACCGGGCTACGAGGGGTCTGTGCCCGGCGGCCCAGTGCGCTCCGGCCGGGGGCCGGTGCGCGACCATGCCTCGGCCCACGCGCCGAGGGGCTCGATGGCCTCGCCGAGCGACCGGCCGACCTCGGTGAGCGCATAGTCGCGTGACCCCGTCTGTTGGACGAGCCCAGCCTCGAGGAGCTCGCGGAGCCGTTGGTAGAGCACGCTCGAGGACATGTCGTCGGTCCGAGCCCGCAGGGCTCTGGCCCCGAGGGGGCCGTCTCGCAATTCCCACAACAGGCGCAAGGCCCAGCGCCGCCCCAGGAGGTCGAGCGCCGCCATCAGCGGCCGTCCGGAAGCGGACCCTCGCACTCGGCGGCCGGGTAGGGGCACGTCGGCCACCGGCGACTCCTTGCAGTTCGTTTTCAGAAACACTACCGTAGTCGGGGAAGCGTCTCGGAATCCGAAACGGAGGGACAAATCGTGGACGATCGCATCAGACCGCTCGAACCACCCTTCGAACAAGACGTCGACGCCCAGTTGCGCGATGATGCGGCCGGGGGTCGCGCCGATTGCCTGGTTCCGCACCTTCGCCAGAAACCTGGCCATGGCCCGGGCCATGGAGCCGTGGGGCCGCTACCAGCTGGGCAAGGGCTTCTCCAGCGGTGTGCGCGAACGCGAGATCGTCATCGATCGCACCTGCGCACGATGTGGATGCGAATACGAATGGGGCGTCCACGTGGCATTCTTCGCCGAACGGGCGTCGCTGACCGACCCTCAGGTGACCTCGCTCGCCCACGGCAGCGATGGCGACCAGTGCTGGGCCTCCGAACGGGACCGGTTGCTGATCCGACTGGTCGATGACCTCCACGACACGGGCGACCTGGGGGACCAGCTTTGGTCCGACCTAGCCGAGCACTTCGACGAAGCCCAGCTGCTCGACCTCACCATGCTGTGCGGCTGGTACCACGCCATCAGCTTCACGGCGCGGGCCGCCCGCGTGCCCTTGGAAGCAGGTGCCCCCACCTTCGACGCCGTTGGCAAGTTTTGACGATTGCCGGGACCGATTGATGCGCATCGCCATGGTGACGTTCGACGGCTACACAGGTGCCAGAAGGCCCCGGTCTCCAGACGATGCGGCGGTCAGGCGCTGATCGGGAGGCCGAACGACGCCACGATGTCGGCTGCCGGTAGGGGCGCCGAGAAGAGGAAGCCCTGGGCGAAGTCGCAGTGGAAGGAGCGGAGGACCTCCAGCTGCTGGGTGGTCTCCACGCCTTCGGCCACCACCTTGAGCCCGAGGGCATGGGCCAGACTGATCACCGCTGAGACGATCTTCTCGCTCTCGCCGTTGAGACCCAGCTCCTCTACGAAGGAACGGTCCACCTTCAAGATGTCCAGCGGAAAGCGCTGCAGGTAGCTCAGGGACGAGTAGCCGGTCCCGAAGTCGTCGATGGCCAGCACCACGCCGACCTCCTTGAGCGCCCGGAGGACTCCCAGAGCCGAGGAAGCGTCCCTCATGAGGGCGCTCTCCGTAATCTCGAGCGTCAGGTGCTCGGGCGATAACCCGGTGCGGGACAGGATCGCCTCCACGGTGCTGACGATGAGCGGATCGTCGATCTGCCGGGCAGACAGATTGACTTCGATCGAACCCTTCGGGCCCTCCTGGCCCCGATGCCAGTCAGCGAGCTGGTGGCACGCCTGCTCGAGTACCCAGGCGCCGATGGAGATGATCAGCCCGCTCTCCTCGGCGACCGGGATGAACCGGTAGGGAGCCACGAGCCCCTGGTCAGGGTGCTGCCATCGCACGAGGGCCTCCACCCCCACGGTGGCGACACCCTCGATCTCCACCACCGGTTGGTAGTGGAGCATGAGCTCGCTGCGCTCGAGGGCGCGGTGCAGTGAATGCTCGGTGGTCATTCGATCGAGGACCTCGATGCGCATCGACTCCCCGAAGGTCTCGGCGATCGAACCCCCACGGTACTTGGCTTGGTACATGGCGGCTTCGGCGTTGGACAACAACTCGGCGGGGTCGTCCACGCCGAAGGTGTTGAGGGCGACGCCGAACGACTCGTCGAGGAAGACCTCGCCGCCCACCACGTCGAAGGGCTCCGCCAACGAACCGCGGGCGCGCTCGATGAATGCTGACGCCATGCCCTCGGCGTCACCGCCGGCACTGTGGAACAGCGCCAGGAACTCGTCGCCCCCGAAGCGGGCGATGAGCTCGGCGTCCCCGGCGACACGCCTCAACCGCTCGGCCACCGCAACCAGGAGGCGGTCGCCGGCGTCGTGGCCCATGGTGTTGTTGATGGCCTTGAACCGGTCAAGGTCGAGGAGGACGACCGCCACCGAGCCCGGCGCCGTCCCGACGGCGGCGCAACGGGCCAACTGACTGCTGAACAGTGCACGATTGGGCAGACCGGTCAGGGCATCATGCAGGTCGGCGCGAGCCGGTGTTGCCGCCATAGGACCCTGTTCGACGGGGTGGCGGATGAACCCGCCCACACGCCGGCCCGACCCGAATCCGGAGGCGAACAGCTCTCCCTCGGTGCAGAGGGTGTGACCCGATCGGTCGACGAGCTCGAACCGTTGCGGACCCCCAGCCCCGGGCCTCGGCGCCGGGCGGCCTTCGCCGTCGCCGCCACCGGCGATGGCAGGTGAGAAGGGAGAGGCAGCGACTCCTGAAGGCAGCAATGTTTCGGACACCGGACGTCCGACGACCTCGTCGCGCCCCCATCCGAACAGCTCTTCTGCACGTGGGTTCCACTCGATGACCGTGCCGGAGCCGTCCACCTCGAGAAAGGCATCGGACGAGGACGAGACCAACTGGATCCATCGACGGCGCCAGTGCGAGAACTTCATTGCCGGAGCCAGTTCTGCTCGCTCGACTACCATGCCGCTCCCGTCGGGACCCCGTTGAGTCGGGTCGGATCCTGTGAGCCGACGGCGCGCGCCGGCACGAAGGCTCCGCGCCAGCCGACCGACTTTGACCCGTGTCCGACCCGGATTCCGTGACGCATCACCAACCCCCCAGGCCCTGTCGCTGGGAGCATGGTAGGCACTCGCACCTCCCAGTTCAAGGATTTGCGGCATGGCGCGTCGGCCGATCCGACACTGCGCGGCCTCGCCACCGTGAGCCGGCGGGTTCGCCCGAGCCGTGTACCGTGCCTGTCGTGGTCGTCGTCACCGGCACAGTGCAAAAGGAGGCGTGGGATCGCAATGTCCTCCCACCGGTCGAAGAAGTTCGACCGGGACTGTGGTCGATTCCGGTGCCGATCCCCAACAACCCGCTCCGTTACGTCCTCGTGTATGCGCTCGAACTGCGCGGTGGTGGCGTGGCCTTGGTCGACGCCGGCTGGAACACTGACGCGGCCTGGACGGCGCTGAACGAGGGATTGGAGGCCGCCGGGGGAAGCATTTCGGACGTCCGGGCGGTGATGGTCACCCACATCCATCCTGATCACTACGGACTGGCCGGCAGGGTTCGAGAGGCATCGGGTGGCTGGATCGGCCTGCACCCGGCGGATGCCGTGATGCTGGAGTCCCGCTACGGCGACAGCGACCAGCTCATCGAGGACATGTTCCGCCTGCTGGCGGATTCGGGAGTGCCCGAGGAGAAGCTGCCGGACCTGGCCTTCGCTTCCATGATCATGAAGTCGATGGTCACCATGGCCGTCCCCGATGTGTTCTTCGAGGACGGGAAGGACATCGCCCTGCCCGGATGGTCGCTGCGAACCATTTGGACGCCGGGCCACTCGCCCGGCCATGTCTGCTTCTACAGCGAGGATCGGAAGTTGCTCATTTCAGGTGATCACGTCCTCCCCCGCATCACCCCCAACATCTCCGTTCACGCCCAGCAACCTTCGAATCCACTGGGCGACTATCTCGAGTCCCTGCTGAAGCTCCAGAACCTGGGTGCCGAGGAGGTCCTGCCGGCCCATGAGTACCGCTTCTCCGATCTCCAGAACCGGCTCGAGGAGATCATCGCCCACCACGCTGATCGGCTCGACGAGATCGAGCAGGTGATCGCCAAGCATCCGGGCTCGACCGCATGGGACATCACCCTGGAGTTGCGGTGGTCCCGGCCGTGGGACGAGATCCAACCGTTCATGCAGCGCTCGGCGAACGGCGAGACCCTGGCCCACTGCGTGGTGCTCGAGTTGCACCAGCGCATCCGGCGTGAGGGAAAAGAGCCGGCTCGGTTCTATCTGATCGACGACTGACAGGACCCCGGCCCGTGAGCATCCATCACCTGATAACCAGCTACGGCTACCTGGCCGTGTTCCTGCTGATCGGTCTCGAGAGCTTCGGCGTTCCGCTGCCCGGCGAGACCGCGCTCATCGTCGCCGCCACCTACGCCGGGGCCACCCATCGCCTCTCGCCCGAGGTGATCTTCCTGGTCGGGTCGGCGGGAGCGATCATTGGCGACACCTGCGGCTACTGGATCGGCGACAAGGGCGGCTACCCGCTGATGCGGCGCTACGGGCACTATGTCCGGTTGGACGTGGCCAAGCTGAAGGTCGCCCGCTACATGTTCCTGCGCCACGGCGGCAAGGTCGTCTTCTTCGGGCGGTTCGTGTCGGTCCTGCGCACGTACGCGGCCTTCTTGGCCGGGTTGAACAAGATGCACTACCGACGCTTTCTGGCCTTCAATGCCTCCGGGGGGATCATCTGGTGCGCGATGTTCACCTTCGGCGCCTATTGGTTCGGCAACCGCATCACCAAGGTCGCCGGTCCGGTCGGCTTCGCCCTACTCGGGGTGGCCGTCGTCGTGATCATCGCCTCGATCGTGATTGTGCGGAAGCAGTTCGCTGCCCTCACCGAACGAGCCGAAGCCGCCTTTCCCGGACCCCTCGACGTCGGCGACGAGGCGACGCCGCCGACCCCAACCGGCTGAGCCGGCTAGGGCCATACCGGGCGGCTCGTGCCGGTCCGTTCCCCCACTCAGCGCGCCAGCGTCACGCTGGTCCAGGTCCGTCGGCGGCACGCTGGGCATGTCATCCACCGATCGAAGGTGCGCCGGGGGAGCCAGACGCCCACCGGGAGCTGGAGCAGCACGAAGTCGAAGAGACCCACCCGGCTCACCGAGCCACACGACGAGCAGGTCACCACGAAGGCTCCCCGCGGAGGGAGCGGATCAGTGGTGACGGCAGTCGATGTCGGCTCGTCGTGCTCACTGGCCGGCGTGGCCGCCGAAAACAGCGCGTGCTTGCCGGTGGGCCGGGCGCGCCGCTGGGAAGAAGGGGACGGAGTGGGCCCGCTACCCACCGCAGGGCCCACGGCGACATCGTGCTCGCCTCGAGGTGCGACCCGTGCCTCGACGGGCATCCAGTACAGCGCCCGCTTCCCCAAGGGGTCGGGTCCCTTGGCCACAGCCCAACCGACTACCCGACGCCACCGGCGACAACGCTGGATTCGAGCAGCGTCCGGGCCAGTTGGCGGTAGGCGAGTGCTCCGGGTGAGGCCGGAGCATGTTGGAGAATGGACTTCCCGCGCGCCGGGGCCTCCGCGAACCGGATCGACTTGCGCACCGGTGGCTGGAGGACCGGGATCCCGTAGCGGGCCTCGACCTCTTCGATGATGTGTCGGGCATGCTTGGTCCGGTCGTCGTACATGGTGGCGACGATGCCCCGTACCTGGAGATGGCTGTTGGCGAACGCCCGCACGTCTTCGATGGTCTCGAGCAACTGTCCCACCCCACGGTGGGACAGGGCCTCGCACTGCAGCGGGATCAGCACGGCGTCTGCTGCCGTCAGCCCGTTGATGGTCAGGACGCCGAGGGATGGAGGACAGTCGATGAGGATCAGGTCGTAGCGGTCCAGGACCGGTTCGAGGGCCCGCTCGAGGACGTGCTCGCGGCCGGTCCGGGTGAGGAGGTGCACCTCGGATCCGGCCAGGTCGATCGAGGCGGGGAGCACGTCGAGGAACTCGACGCCCGGCGCGGGCAGCGAAACCTCGGCCACGCTGTCGCGGCGGACGAACACATCGTGAAGCGACCGATCGAGCGCGTCCGGATCGAACCCGAGGGAGAAGGTCAAACACGCCTGGGGGTCGAGATCGACCACCAGGGTTCGCTTGCCGAGCTCCGCAGACGCCACCCCTAGCGAGTGCACGGTTGTCGTCTTGGCCACACCACCCTTCTGGTTGGCCACAGCCAGAACCTCGGTCACCTGGGGAGTCTACGCCTGCCCACCGTGTCCACGACAGTGGTCAGAACCCGGCCATCCCCACGATGGGCTGGCGGAGCGGCAATCCGCCTGTCGACCCGAAGAACGGGGCGCTGAAACTGAAGACACCCCCGTCGGAGGCCACGAACCGGTAGCCACTTCCGTCAGACGCCTCGGCCATGCCGACGACCGGGGCGTTGAGGTGGATGGCCCCCGTCGATCCGTAGAAGGGGACCCCGCCGAACGAGAAGACCCCACCGTCGGACGCCACCTCCCAGTAGCCACCGGTGTCGATGTCGTTGGCCATTCCCACCACTGGCAAGTTGAGAGGTGCGCCGCCGGTGGAGCCGGAGAAGGGAGCGTCTCCGAAGGCGAAGATGCCACCATCGGAGGCCACCAGCCGGTAGCCCGCTCCGTTCGTGGACGAGGACATGCCCACCACGGGCTTGTTGAGGTGGGTGCTGCCCATGGATCCGTAGAACCCGGCGTCACCGAAGGCAAAGATCCCGCCGTCGGAAGCTACCTCCCAGTAGCCCTTCCCATCGGGTGTGACAGCCATGCCGACGATCGGCCGGTTCAGCGGCCTTCCCCCCATGGATCCGTAGAACCCGGCGCCCCCGTAGGTGAACATGCCGCCGTCCGAGGCGACCTCCCAGTACCCGCCGGTGTTGGGAGCCATGGCCATGCCGACCACCGGAGCGTTCAAATTGAGGCTGCCGGTGGAACCGCAGAACGGCATCGCTCCGTAGGTGAAGATCCCTCCGTCCCCTGCGACCAGGTCGTACCCGCTGTACGCCGCACTCGGGACCGAGCACCGCGGGACCGATCCGGCCGGAGTCGTCCGGCCGGCGTTGCCGGTGAGCTGGGGGTCGTGATGGAACATGGGCCACGCTGACCCGCCGATTGCCTGCGCCCCGTTCGATCCGCCGATCTCGAAGTGGTCGATCCGGCCCACAGCTGGCGAGCCCAGGCCGCCCGAGGCGACGTAGCCGGCCAGCGTGATCCCGATCGTCCCATTGGGATCCTGGGTCACCAACGGCGAATTCTGCAAGCCGAGGTCGGGGCTGAGAGCGGCGATCTCTACACCCGATCGGCCGTCGAAGATGCGTACGCCGTTGATGGTGGGGACGAGGACGTCGTCGTAGCCGCCGCCGGTGAGGTCAGCGGTCACCACCGAGCCGATGACTCGGCCGATGTTGCCGGCCTCCCAGACCTTCTGGCCCGTGGCTGCATTCAACACCCAGACCGACCCCGAAGCGCCCCCACCCTGGTCCGTTCC
Source organism: Acidimicrobiales bacterium (assembly GCA_015478655.1). Classification (GTDB taxonomy): domain Bacteria; phylum Actinomycetota; class Acidimicrobiia; order Acidimicrobiales; family RAAP-2; genus Bog-756. Next base: position 24,789 of record JADMIJ010000055.1, read on the forward strand.
TTCGACCACTTGGAGGCTTCCGTTGCCCAGGACGTCGGAAAGGGCCGGGGAGGAGAAGGTGCTGCCGTCGAGGGACGTCGACCATTGCAGTTGGCACAGCCCGTCGTAGGCCTTGATGGTGTTGGTGTCCGAGACGCCGGGGAAGAAGGCACCGGTGCCGACCACGATGCCCGTACGCCCACCGGAGAGAAATCCCCCCACCGCCGGCGATGAGTCCACCACCTGGTTGGTGTCGGCACGACAGATCTGATTGCCCTGGGCACTGAGTATTCGCAGGTGCCCGCCATTCGTGTAGTGCTGGCCCCGCCCCTGCCCGGCAGTCTGGTCGCCGCCGACGATGACCTGGTTCTGTCCGGTCCCGTAGAGGTCGGCCAGAGCCGCAGTGGAGTGGGTGCTGTCAGAGTTGAAGAACGGCCATCCGGTCAACTGGCCTCCGGTCCTGGCGTCGAGGGCGTAGCTCACCTGGCCCAGCGACCCGGCCATGGCGTCCGGCGCCCCCTGCAACGCACCGACGGTCAGACCGGCCTGGACGCCGGACACGGGCACGTTGTCGGTGGGCGGATTGACCACCGGAGTGAACCAGAGCTGAGACCCCGACGGACCGAAGGCCTGATAGCCGCCGGGGGCGGGATCGGCATCGTTGCCCGAACCGATCAGCACCGACGGGAGGCCCCCCGACGAGGCGATTGAGGGGGTCGAATCGATCGGTCCGCTTCCGTTGGTGGTGGGCCACCCGGCGACTGATTGCCCGGGCGATACGGACTGCAGGTGGTAGGCGTACACCCGATCGTTGCGGTCTCCCACCACCACTGACGGCTGTCCGTCGAGATTGGCCACGATCGGCGACGAGAGGGCGATGGGCTGGCCCAGATCGCTCAGCGGACCGGTTGACCACGTCTTCGTCCAGCCCGCCGGCAGGCCCACATGGCTGGCGATGGCCCAGCCGGCGGATCGGGGCGACTGTGGCGTGGTGGCCGACCCGGCTGCCGAGGCCGCCGAGGCCGCCGTGGCGGCCGTCGCGGCCGTCGCGGCCGTCGCGGCCGTCGCGGCCGACAAGAGGACCACCAGCATGCCGATCACTCGCAGCCATGCCCGGTCGAACCTGGCGAGAGCATGCCGGCGCTTGACCCCAGGCCCTGGTCGGGGATGGTTCGGTACGCGGGTTTCGATCCGGCAAGGATAGGCGGTGTCCTGGTGGGAGCGGAATTCGTTCCGGATGCAGGGCCGGTGACCCCAGTATCTGGCCAGGGGTCGACAGGTGATGCCAGGCTGAGGCCATGAGCACGGAACTTCCCGAGCTGGTCGTCCGAGATGCCGAGGCATGGCGGGTCTGGCTGACAAAGCATCATGGCGATCCGTCCGGTGTCTGGCTGGTGCTGGCCAAGAAGGGCGTGACCAGCCCGACGGCCCTCAGCTACCCCCAAGCGGTCGAGGAGGCGCTGTGCCATGGGTGGATCGACGGCCAGGCCGGCAAGCGCGACGAGGTCACCTATCGCCAACGCTTCACACCCCGGCGATCGCGGAGCCCATGGTCGAAGCGGAACATCGGGATCGCCGATCGATTGATCGCCGAGGGCCGGATGCATCCCGCCGGCCGCACCGGGGTCGAACGAGCCAAGGCCGACGGGCGCTGGGATGCCGCCTACGCCGGCCAGGCCACCATGCAGGTCCCGGCCGACCTGACCGATGCGTTGGCCAAAGAGCCGAGGGCCAAGGCCATGTTCGAGATCCTCACGAAGCAAAACCGCTACGCCGTGGTGTACCGGGTCGAGGCCGCCAAGAGGGCTGACACCCGAGTTCGCCGAATCGATCAATTCGTGGCCATGTTGGCTCGAGGCGAGACTCTCCACCCCCAGAAACGCACCTTGGTCGATGCAACTGAGGTTTCGGCGCCCCCGGCAGGAGTCGAACCCGCAACCTGATGGGTAGAAACCATCTGCTCTATCCAGTTGAGCTACAGGGGCCCGTTCGGTGAGGTTACCGTCACTGCCCGGGCCGCCGGTGGTCTGTGCCACACTAGAGGCTCCTTGGTGGCCGTAGCTCAGTTGGCAGAGCGCCGGGATGTGGCCCCGGAGGTCGCGGGTTCGAAACCCGTCGGTCACCCTCTTGTCCCTGGTGAGGCGAGCACCCGTTCGCGTTGTCAGGGCGAGCTTGCAGTACATGCGCCTCTAGCTCAACGGCAGAGCAACGGACTCTTAATCCGCAGGTTCCGGGTTCAAATCCCGGGGGGCGCACCAGGTCAGAATGGGTTTTTGGGAATCCAAGGGGAAAGGGAAACCCATAAGAAACCCAGAACAAGGTAGACTGGCCACATGCAGGGCTCCAAGCGACTGATCAGAGGACGCGGCAAGTCCGCCATCTACGAGCTGCGGGTGGCGACCGGTCGAGACCCGGTCACCGGGAAATACGGTCAAGTCAGTCGGCGATGGCCGGGGTACGCCGCCGATGACCCCGAGGTCACCACCGCTGACAAGGCACTGGCGAAACTGGTCAAGGAGTTGGAGGGCAACCGAAGCGGCAGGACGGCCGGTGCCGGCATGACGGTCGACCAGCTGCTCATCAAGTGGCTGAAGCAGATCACAAGCGAGGGTCGCTCCCCTACCACGCTGCGGGAGTACAAGCGCCTCATCGAGAAACGGATCAGTCCTGCCCTCGGACCAGTACCCGCCGTGGAGGTGACCGCCCTCGAGTTGGACGAGTTCTATCACAGCCTCACCGACGCGGGACTTGCCCCAGCATCGGTGCGACAGGTGCACGCCATCCTGCGAGCCGGCTTCCGGCAGGGCGTCAAATGGAGGTATCTCTCGTCCAACCCGGCCACAAATGCCAGCCCGCCAAAGCTGGTCTCGAAAGCTGTCACGGCTCCCACAGTTGCCGAGGTGCAGGCCATGATCCAGGCCGCGGATTCAGACGACCCAGACATGGCGACACTCATCGCCCTGGCTGCGGTGACCGGAGCCCGACGCGGTGAGTTGTGTGGGCTCCAGTGGGGCGACGTGGACTGGACCGGCCACACGTTGACCATCGAGCGATCGGTCGCCACGATGGGCCGAAAGCAGCTCGTCACGAAGGACACTAAGACCCACGCCGCCAGGCGCCTGGCCCTCGACACCTTCGGGGAGGAAACCCTAAAGCGCTATCTGAGGATCGCCGAGGACAGGGCCGCTGACCTCGGAATCTCCATCACGCCTGACTCCCCCATCTTCAGCTACGACCTTGTGAGGCCGATCGCTCCAGACACCGTCAGCCACTACGTAAGGTCCATCGCCACGAAGGTCGGAGTCAACACTCACCTGCATGCGCTACGGCACTTCGCTGCAACCGAGCTCATCGGGGCCGGCCATGATGTGCGGACCGTCGCCGGGCGGCTGGGCCACCGGGACGCCTCGGTGACCCTGAAGGTCTACTCCCACGCTCTACCAGAACGGGACCGGGACGCGGCTTCGGCCCTATCCTCGATCATTCATCCGACCTCTGGCGAAGAGCCCCAGGAACTACAAGTTGGTTC
>JADMIJ010000180.1 GCA_015478655.1 Acidimicrobiales bacterium
CTAGTAGTGCGTTCCAACAATACGCTTACGTCTTAGACTATACTCGCCATGCTGTTCTGCCCACGCTCGACGGAGGCGATCATGGCGGGAAAAACGAAGCGTGCGGCGCTGCTGCTGACGCAGGATCAGGGGACGATGCTGCGGCGACTCGCCGGATCGAGAACGGCGCCGGTGCGCGAGGTCGAGCGCGCCAAAGTGCTGCTGGGCTACGCCGAAGGCAGTGCGATCACCGACCTGGCTCGGCGGATCGGGGTCAGTCGTCCGGCGATCTACAAGTGCATCGACAAAGCTCTGGCGGCGGGCGTGCAGATGGGACTCAAGGACGCCTACCACCGTCCGCACGAACCGGAGATCACCGACGAAGCCAGGGCGTGGGTCGTGAGCATCGCCTGCACCAAGCCCACCGATCATGGTCTGGCCGCGGAACTGTGGTCGATCTTCGGGCTGGCGCGGTTCGTGTCCGAACACGCCGAGGCCGCAGGCTTTCCGCGTCTGGCGCACGCGGGCAAGAGCACCGTCTGGCGCATCCTCGACGACCACGACATCAAGCCCCACAAGATCCGGTACTACCTGGAGCGACGTGACCCGGACTTCGATCGCAAGATGCACGAGGTCCTGATGGTGTATCGGGACGTCTCGATCCACGCCACCGGGGCCACCGATGCGCGTCGGTCCGATCCCATCTACACCGTCAGCGTCGATGAGAAGCCGGGGGTCCAGGCACTCGGACTGACCGCGCCCGACCTGCCGCCGGTCCCGGGCAAGGCCCGAGGCTTCGGGCGCGACTACGAATACGTCCGCCATGGCACCGTGTCGATCCTGGCCGGGATCGACCTGCACTCGGGCCATATCTTCGCCAATGTGGAGGACCGTCACCGCAGCGTGGAGTTCATCGGGCTGCTCAAGCGGCTGGATGAGTACTACCCGCCCGATGCGATCATCCGCGTTGTGCTCGACAACCACTCGGCCCACATCAGTAAGGAGACCATCGCCTATCTCGCCACTCGGCCGGGGCGCTTCGAGTACGTCCACACGCCCAAGCACGGTTCCTGGCTCAACCTGATCGAGTGCGCCTTCTCGAAGATGGCCCGGACCTTCCTGCGTCACATCCGGGTGGACTCCATCGACGAGCTGAAGGTCCGCATCCTGCAGGGCGTCGATGAGTTCAACGACACGCCTGTCGTGTTCCACTGGAACAAGTTCGACCTCGGACTGGTTTGATGTGTAAGCATTGGCCCGGAACGAACTACTAGTACTACAACGCCGGTTGTAGACAGATCGGCCGGATATCCGCTATGGTGACTCCCCGGGGGGCCGCCGACTCCATCCGCCGTGTGGTCCGGTGGCCCCTCTGGATGAGGGGTCGCCACCATGGACGACGAGGATCTCGAAGCCCTGTTGCCGGCGTTGGAGGGCTTCCACGCGCGCTTCGGCCGCTTCTTCCGCCGCTCGGAGGGGCGGGCCTTCGGCCGCGAGTACCTGATCGGGCTGACCCTGCCGATCGAACGCAAGAACGTCGAGAACATCGCCGAGCAGGTCGGCGCCCCGCCACGCAAGCTCCAGGAGTTCCTGTCCGACTCGCCGTGGGACGACGAGGGCTGCATCGGCGAGCTGCAGCGCTTCGTCGGCGAGCAGTTCGGGGCGCCGGACGGAGTGCTGATCCTCGACGACACCGGCTTCGCCAAGAAGGGGATCCACTCGGCCGGCGTGGGCCGCCAGTACTCGGGCACCCTCGGGCGGGTCGACAACTGCCAGGTCGGGGTGTTCCTGGGCTATGCCAGCCGCCACGGGCATACCCTCGTCGATCGGCGGCTGTACCTCACCGAGGGCTGGCTCACCGACCCTGCGAAGCGGCGCTCACCGCGCGCGGCCGTGCCTCCTGAGATCGGCTTTCGGACCAAGCTCGAGCTGGCCGGCGAGATGCTGGCGACGGCCGCGGCCCGGGGTCACCTGCCGTATCAGTGGGTGACCGCGGACGCCGCCTACGGGGACAGCCACGACCTGCGCCGACGGGTGGCGGAGCAGGGCCGCTGGTATTGCTTCGAGGTCAGGGGGACGGCCGAGGTGTGGACCGCGGATCCCGGCTGGCAGCGGCCGCCGCCTTCGGGTCGCAAGGGGCGACCGCGCACCCGGGCGAAGCCTCGGCCGGGCTCCGTGCCGGCCCAGGCGGTGGAGGAGATCGTCCGACAGCTGCCGGTCGGCGACTGGATCAGGCACCGCGTCACCGAGGGAGAGAAGGGTCCTCGCGAGTACGAGTTCGCGCGTCTGCGGGTGATCGAGAAGATCCACCGTGAGCCCGGGCCCGAGGGCTGGCTGATGGCCCGCCGCCCGGTCGGGTCCGATCCGGGAGCCGACACCAAGTGCTACCTCAGTAACGCACCGGCCACGATCGCGCTGGCGGAGATGGCCTGGGTGGGCTGCCTGCGCTGGACCATCGAGGAGGACTTCGAGCTCGCCAAGGGCGAGGTCGGCCTCGATCACTACGAGGTGACCAAGTACCGCGGCTGGTACCACCACATCACGATGTCCCTGATGGCGCTCGCCTTCCTCAAGTCGGTGCAGCACGAATGGGGGAAAAAAAGGAGCACCGGCGTCGGTGCCGGAGGTGCGCCAGCTGCTTGAGGTGGTGCTGCCATGGGCGCGCTGGAGCGCTGCCGCAGCGATCGCCTGGTACGTGAACCAGCAACGGCGCAAGGCCGCCGCCAGGGCCAGCCACAGGAAGCGCTGGCTACGGGAACATCCTTGGCCACATCAACCGGCGTTGTAGTACTAGGGTCGGACCTTTGTCGTGGGCGCTCGTCGTTGCCTCGGCCGAGAACGGCGGAAGCGCGACGCTCGCCGTTCAGGTGGAGGCGCGGATGAGTGACTCGGAGGGTCGGCCTCGCTGACTCCGCCCCCTCGGGCCCCGGACCGGCCGCGGCCGCGCCTCGCGTACGCCAGACTTGTCACCATGGACCACCGCGACCACGTCAGGCTCCTC
>JADMIJ010000181.1 GCA_015478655.1 Acidimicrobiales bacterium
GCCGACGATGAGGACGGTCTCGAAGTTCCGTCCCCTGCGGCGGGCCTGCCGGAAAATCTCGCGGAGTGCGGTCCGGGCGACGATGGTGGCCGCCGCGAGGAGTGGGAAGATCGCGAGCAGGGCGAACCGGCTCATGCTCGTCCAACCGAGCATGAACAGCACGGCGATCGTGCCGAAGGCCAGGAGGACCGCCGTTCGCGCCACGCCGATCGCGTCACTCCGGACGGACCACCGCGCGCGGGGCCGATACAGGCCGTGAGCGGCAAGGAGACCGATCCAGGCGGCGCAGAAGATGGCGACCGAGAGCGCCGGATGAGGCAGCAGCTCGGTGAGGACGTCTGGCCATCCAGGCCCGAACCGGACTGCGAACACGATCACGATGAGGGCCGACGCAAGGGCAGCGTCTGAACCCATCAATGCGACCCGGAAACCGGTCTCGTGACGACGGATCATGTCCTGGGACCCGTTCCAGCGCGGGGCGCTGACGAGATCGATCTCGCAGTGCGACCGGCGGCCGGGGAGGATCCGTCCACTCCCTTCTGAATGACTCATGCGTCCCCCTTCGCGTGCGTGATCACATGGGGGTCGGGCTTGCCAGTTCACCACCCGACCACAGGCTCGTCAAGCGCAATTACCCGCTATGTCGGCCATGGTGGTGACACGACGCACCAACCCATCTGAAGCAGTCGAGGGGCGATGACGTCTGAGCCGTCACCGCCCCTCGTATCGGAGGTCCAGGTCAGTTACGCGGCGTCGTCCCGCTGGACGGACAAGCCGCGCTGACCGGGCGCGCCGATCAGCGGCGCCGCCGGGTCGAGGGGGAGACCGCCTGTCGAGGAGTCAGGAGCAGGACCGAGAGGCCGAGCCCCAGGAGGGCGGCGATGGCGATCGGCAGGCCCGAGCCCGTCGAGCCGCTGACCGAACCGATGGTCGAGGTGGAGGGTGGCGTGACGCCGGGTGTGCCGGTCGCTCCCAGGACGCCACCGCTCGGGCTCGATGAGGCGGATGGAGTCGGCGTCAGAACCGGCGTCGGCGTCGGGGTCGGAGTGGGGGTCGAGGGTGGCGGAGGCGGGGTGTTGAAGAAGCAGTTGTTGGCCGGCGTACACGGGATGACCGGCGGGGTGGGCGTCGGGGTGGGCGTCGGGGTCGGGGTCGATTCCGTGCACGCGCCGATTGTCTTTGTGATCGTGGGGCTGAAACCGTGCACGTTCGTAGGATCGTTCCACGCTGTCACCTTGACGATGACAATGTGGCTTGAGGTGGTGGGCAGGAGCAAATAGGACGCGGGCCCAAACGTCGTCCCGAACGTGAACGGGGATCCTGACACGGGGACGCCGTCGATCGTGATCGAGACCGTGTTCATATGGGCAGCCTGTGGAGGCGTGTCGACATCGTAGTTGATGAGCGTCACGGTGAGCCCGGACTGGCAGTCCACGGTCACCGTCTGCTGGTGTGCCGCAACCGTACCGGCGAAGAGCGTCAGCCCAAGGGCCGCGACCATCACCGCCCCGCCAAACCGCAGGGCCATTCGGCGTTGACGAGACATCAGTTGAACCTCCGTCGAGCGATGTGGAGTGCGGCCGCGTCCACGGAGCGTCTCCGATGTGGATGGATGAGTGCTCCCCGTCGTTCCTCGTTCGGGAGCGCCGGGAGGGCCATTCTGCCCCCGTAGTCGTGCGCGCGTCCAGTACCTTTGCAGGATCGGATACTACTCGTAACCGGACCCGATTCACACTATCCTCCCCGCACCACCGCACTGATGTGGTGTGAGCGGGCAACGCCGGTCCCACCCGAGTGGCAGGACCATCGCCGGCGGGCCACGGCTCGCCGTTCGCGGGAAGGATCGCCGGGTGCTGGATCACCGCCGGGTGCTGGATCACCTTCGGGGCATCGTCAACGACCCGTTCAAGCTGTTCGTCTGGGCGTACTACGCGTGGCGGTTCGCGGTGGCGCGCCTGATCCGAGGCCGATCCGCCTCCGCGTTCTTCGGCCCGGAACAGCCGCGGCTGGTCTACTCAACCTGGAAGATCTGCCGCGAGCTCGGGGTGCGCGTCACGGACACGTTCGGCCCTGACTGCGTCATGGCCTTCAGCTGGGAGGACACGACGGTCAACCGGCTCCCGCCGGCGACTCCGCCGCGCGGCGGATTGCGCCTGATCAACGAGCGCTGCGTCGACATCCGCAAGTCGACGGTCGAGGCGGCATCCGTCGCCGTGTTCGGGTACGGGCTCGCCGTGGATCCTCACACCCATCTCGGGCGCTACGTGCGGAAATCGGAGGAGAACGCTCGCCACGACGGGACGCTGATCGAAGGCCGGAGGGAGCCCGAGGCCGGCTATGTCTACCAGCGGCTCGTGGACAACGTCGTCGACGGAGATCGGGTGGTGGACGTGCGCGTGCCGATCGTGGGTCGACGTATCCCCTTTGTGTACCTCCGCCACCGGAACGTGAGGGAGCGCTTCACCCAGCTCCACGACCGCACCGAGATGCAATCGACGGCCAGCGTGCTGGCGGTCCAGGAGATGGAGCTGCTCCTGGACTTCTGCGCGCTGATCGGTCTCGAGTTCGGAGAACTCGACGTCCTCCGCGATCGCGGTGACGGGCGAATCTACGTCGTGGATGCGAACAAGACGCCTGGCGGACCGCCGCTCCATGCCCCGTTCTGGCTCGGCGCGCGCGCGAACCGGATCCTGGCACGAGCGGTGGAGGAGGAGTTTTTCGCGGATCGCGGTCCGCAATCCACCGGGCGCGACCTTCGGTGAGCCCGTATGATCGGGGCCCATGGCGAGTGTCCATCTCCTCCACGCCGGCTATGCCGGCGAGCGCGTGGCGAGCAGTGTCGTGCTGGTCCTCGATGGGGAGGCAAGGATCGTCGTGGACCCCGGGATGGTCGCCGACCGGACCCGCATCCTCGATCCGCTCGCGGCCCTCGACGTGACTCCGGACTCCGTGACCC
>JADMIJ010000056.1 GCA_015478655.1 Acidimicrobiales bacterium
CTGCGGCCTCAGGCTATGACTCCAATCCGCGCGGTATTACACGAAGGTCTTTAAGCGATGGCTACAACGGAGCGAATCGCCGATGCAGTAGATCCACTCCGGATGCCGCCGAGCACCCAGACAACGGCCGGGTCGTACGGAATCTAAGGAGATCAACAGATGTCGGCAACGCTGAAGTTGACGCATAAGGCAATCGGAGCGGAGGTACGTCGTGGCTCGTACGATGTCGTGGTCGACGGTGAGCGGGTCGGGTCGGTCGAAATGAACGACACGATCGAGATGCCGGTCGAGCCCGGAGGTCATACCCTGCAGGTCCGCAATGGCCGAAAGTCGAGCGGTACTGAAACCTTCGCCGCCGCCGAGGGCAAGATCGTCGCCTTCCGGTGTACCGGAAAGAGGTTCTTGCCGATCTTTCTGGCGTCCTTCATCGTTCCCAGGCTGGCTCTGAAGCTCGTTCGCGATTGAGTCGGCGTCGCCGTCGTGGCGGTCACCAACACATCGTCCACGCCGCCCGGCTTGCCTGGAGTTGGCATGCCACCTAACACCAATGATGTAGTCGAGCTTCCAAGAGGGTCCACCGCCGAAAGCATGGTCCTTCGGAGTTTCGCAAGCACCGGGGTCCTCGGCCTGACTTCAGATGATGTGGATGCGGGACTGCATCTGCGCCCCGCCGGCCGGAACTCCGGACTTGTCGGTGGCCTACACTCCACTGCCGTGATACCACCTGCCAATTCGGAGCCTCGACCATCGCTGCGTCACCTCGTCGGAATGGCGTTGGACCGTTGGGGATTGAGGCCTGGCAGGGACCTGGCCCTCCGGGTCAACGAACTGGAGATGGCGATTGAACGCTGTCGGGCTGAGCCGTGTCAACGACACAATGCCCTCGTTGAGGGACCGTCCCCGGATCCTCCGGCCATCTGGTCGTGTCGCGTCACCGACCAGTACTTCATTGGAGTCAGTTCCCAAGCTCGCGGTAGATCTGATTCCCATCATTGAGTAGTTGACGCGGTCCGAGGACAAGTGCCGCATTCCGATATCTCAAGTCCTCCGGATTCGGAGACTCGTGAATGGCCTGTTCAGCCGTTCCGTCTCCATCTGGCGTCTGTGCCCCGGCCAGAACAGCAACGTCGTCGCCTTCTGAGCGTGCACGATGGCGGCGTCCGTGGGCTCGAGCGCCATAGGCGGCGCCCACAAGAGCCATTGCTCCCACTGCCAACAGCACATAGCCCAGTCCGGCAGAGTGGCCAGCGGTCCACAGATCCGGACCCATCACGGCGAGGTGATGTCGAAGCAGAAGGATGTAACCCCAGATCGGAGACTTCGTAAGATCGAAGTCGACGGCGTTGGCTTGTGCGGCCGCCGTCTCGAGTCCATGGATGTCGTATACCCGGCGCCAGTGAGGATTGGACAGGAACCCGAGCCAGTTCCCGAGCGGGACTCGCACCGACAGCACGTTGACGAAGATGGCGAAGACGGCGAGGACTCCCACCGCAATTCGGGTGACCACTCCGACGACGCGTCGCCTGTCGGTCGCCTGCAGCACGGGAATGATCGTCAGCGACAACACGGCGACAGCAGGCAGCAGGAATCGAGGTCCCCAGACCCAACCGCCGTCCCATACGCCCCACTTGGCGAAGAACAACGCTCTCGGGAAGATAGCGAGCAGGCACAGGGCTCCGAGCGGTCGGTTGAGCATGGACGGTACAAAGAGAATCAGCACGAGCCCAACGACACCGACAAGCGTGAGGGGATTGAAGACGAACAGGCTCTTGCCAGGACTCACGAGAAACCCACGAAGCCCATGGAAGATCGAGGTGCTGAAGCCGCCTCCCGGACCATATGAGCTGATGAAGATCTGCTTGTACCTCAATTCGTTGTAACCACCGAGCAACACGAGGCTGAGGGCCATCGGCCCAGTCACCAAGGCCAACGTGCGGCGGGATCTGACCTCAGACCACGGCACGAAGAGGGGAGTGGCCAACAGGAGGATCCACACCGTGACGATGGAGTCGGATCGAAACTGGACCGCCGCCGCCGCGGCGATGCCAATCCACAGAGGCGCCCACCGCTGGCCCTGATTCCAACGGAGCAGCCCGAGGATGATGACCAGTACGCATAGGGTCACCGCCGGCTCGCTGAAGAGCTCTGTCGTGTACCACACGGCCATTGACAGGAGCCCAAAAGCAACGGCGGCGAAAACGCAATGGCTGGGCTTCCAGCGGAGACAACGGCCGATCCGGAAGACAAGGACAACGCACAGCGCCGTCAGTACCGGGGCGATGACAGAAACGAGAATGGGAAAGTGCCCCGTCCACTTCGAGACCAGATAGGCAGGGATGGCCAGCACACTGATGCCGATGCCATAGGGAGAATAAGGCGTGCTCAATGGCCAACCACCACCGGCGAGGGTCAATGAGCCATGATCAATCAGGTTCTTGGTCACCGAGATCATCGCCTGTGTGTCGTACGCCTCGATCTGACCACGCATCACGGCGAGGTAGACGGCGAGTACGCCCACGAAGAGAGCGGCGGCAATGTTCCTGTCCGACCAGGTGTATCCGCGAGGAGGACTGTCAGGCAGGGCTTGCGGAGCAGGTGCAAGTTGGATCGTGATTTCGGGCAGCCTACTGGACGGGTCGAAGAATAGAGGTGTTCTTCAGGCCGTTCCGATCCACGATCTGGCCGAGGTGACGTGTCGGTGAACTCGAGACCAGCCGGAGGCGGGCCCAACCGCGATTGACGGCGCCATTGCCCCCGAGGTCAGCCTGAACGAGGGGCTGGGAGGGCCTTCGAAGCAGCTCCCGTGATGAAGTTAGGTACTCAGCCGAGTCAGCTGGGCTCCGCTGTGCGGGCAACGACGGCGTACTGCCCTGCGGCCCACCGGTCAACCTCCAGTTCACCCGTCCCCCCGGGGAAGACGACCTTGGCTTCGGCGAACCCCGCGTCACGACAGTGGGCGACGAGAACTTCGGGGAAGATCGGCACCCGGTGCGTCATGTCGACCCAGAACGTCTTGAAGCCGTGAGCGGCATGAGGGTTCACCGTTTCGGCCACCATCAACCCACCGGGTTCGAGTACCCGCATCGACTGCTGCAGCAACTCAATGAATCCGCCGTAAGCGAGGTGCTCGATGACCTGAGCGGAAAATACGGCACCGATCGATCGGTCCTTTTGACGGAGAAGGTAGGTGAGCGCGTCCTCGTGCAGCACCTCGTGGCCCTTGCGTTCGCAGCGCTGGATCATCGACTCGTCAGTGTCGACTCCAACGGCGGCAATCCCGGCCTTGGCCAGGACATCAAGCATCTCGCCTCGCCCGCATCCGACGTCGATCACTGACGAGCAGTCTGATAGCAGAGGAAGGTAAAAGGTGAGGAGCGTCCGGATGAGCTCCTCGGAACCACGAAACACGTCCTCGAACCCGGCATACCCCTCTGGGTTGGATGCGGAATTCGACGCGTATCCGACGGTCTTGTTCCCGTTGCGATCCGAAAGGAGGAATGGTTGATCAGTGCCCATGTAGGGAATGGCTCGCAGTCCCGTCACCGTGCGATGGATATCTTGAATTGCGATCCTCCCCTCCGGTCCGTACGTAAGATCTCGTTCGAGGCTCTCATGTCGTTCCAACAGATGAGCCACGCGTCGCCGCAGCAACGCGATCTCCGCATGGGCGTCAGCGGAGGAGCGAGCAAGCTCGAGCGACTCGGTTTGTCTTTCTTGCTCTGATCGCCCCAGTGCAACGGCCACTGTCTCAAGGGCAGCCGCAGTTGCTCGGTCTCCGGCCGCATGCTGCGCGTCATGCCGTTCAAGAACTCGGCGACCAAGACGGCGGACGATCGAGCGTCCGGGTTGAACCGACCCGACAGCTCTCTGCCTGCTGTCAGCAGCCGATTCGATCGAAGGGCTCGGTTCGGGAGCGATAGCCGTCGACCGGCCCTGTTGGATCTTCTCGAACCTTTGGCGTACGAATGCCGCTGCCCGATCGACCCCATGGCTGGTCTGCATTGCCAGACGGGCACGGTGGCCCATCTCGGCTGCCTCCTCGCGATGCGATGCGACGTGCCGCAGGAGTCCGGCTGCGGCGTCAAGATCCGGATCAGCCCACATAGCGCCGATCGGATAGGGACTGCAACCGGAAGGAACAGAAGTGGCCTTCCAGGGGACTAGATAGGCCGTAGTGGAGTCCATGAAATCAAGATTGCCGGAGTACCCGGTCGCGATGACGGGCTTGCCGAGAGCCATTGCCTCGCCCATCGTCAGGCCAAGGCCTTCGCTGCGATGGAGTGAGACATAGCAATCTGAGAGGGCGACGAGGGCACCGTACTCGTCATGACGCAGATAGCGGTCGATGATCACGATGTCCGGTCGCGACCGGCATGCCCATCGGATTCGCTCCAGATCGTCGATGCGCTGGTCACCGTTGATGACCTTCAGGACGAGCACTGGTCCGTCACCCGGGGCAAAGGCGCGCGTGAACGCTTCGATCAACCCCAGGGGATTCTTCCGTTCCAGAACACTGAGCAGATCGAAGGCGAAGAGGAACATCAACCGTTCCGGCAGGTCGAACGATGCTCGGGTCAGACCGGGCGCCACGATCGGCTCGAGAATTGGGAGGGGAACCGTAAAGACGGGCTTGTCCGTCACGGCGGCGATCGACGCTCGCGTAAAGTCGGACAGCGCCCACACCTCGTCGACGAGATCGAGGCTTGGCCAGAATTCAGAGGGAAATTCGTCAACCTCCCATGCCCACTGCCCGATGGTGTACCGGCCGGAGAAGAATTCTGAGCCCATATCCGATACGTACTGAGGGAACTGGTCGGCGTTGACAGCCACGACGTTTGTATTGAGATTGCGCTTGATCTCACCCACTCGCTCGAACGGGTGATTTTGGCGACTCTTCGTGGTGGTGACGGTGACGGTTGTGAAGTCGATGCCGGTCGCCTCGACGACTTGGGCCGCGAGGCGACCGCCTTCTCCGACCCCCAACTCGGCGTTGAAGTATCCCGCTACCGTGAGGCCCGGTCGGAGGCGATCCGGTGGATCCCACTTGCTGATGCTACGGGGCGGCGGCACACCCGCGGGCTGACCGGTGCCGGGCGGCACAGTCACGAGAGCGTGGGCGATGCGGCCGGCTTCGGCTTCTTCGTAGGCCCATTCCAGGAAGGCCGGGCGATCGTCCGTCTGAGGAGCGGGAAGCACGTCGTGGAGCTCGGGGTGTGACGCGTACAGTGTGCCCAGGTAAAGGCTCAGATTTCCCAGGTCCCATTCGACGTCTGGGGGCTGGTTGAGCAGTGCGATCAGATCGTCCAGCTGGGCGGGATCAAACGGATCGGGAGGTGGAATGCCCTCCTCCTCGTCGGAATCCTTGACCCAGTCACGGTAGAGGATGCGAATCACGTCGTCGATCGGCGAGCCGTCCGCCATGCGTGAGAACCCGTAGTAAATATTGTGGTGCTCCGTATAGCCGCGCTCGACGAGCAGGGTGCCGTACTCACCACAGATGCGGGCGATGTCAGGATGCTCACTCATCAGGATCCGTGGGTGGTCTCCCTGGTGCTTGCTCAGGCGGTAGGGGGCGTTTGGTGAGTACCCGCTGAAGTGAAAGAAGGCAAGGGGACGACCATCCACTTCGTATCGCTGACCGGTCCATCGGAATTGACGAGCCGCGAGGTTCCAGTAGGCGATGTTGTATTCAGGGTCGCGCACGATGGCACAGTCGAAGATCCCCGGCACGAAGTCAACCCAGCGCTGGTCGACGAATCGGGCCTCATGCTGGTTGTTGACGCATTCGCGACGAAGTCGCTTCTGCCAGAAGTGGAGGAATGGACGTGCTCTCTGTCCAACCCCGATGAATCCCAGGTTGTAGATCCCCGCGAACAGGATGGAGTCCTCTGGGATCGTCTTCCCATCGCGCGGGTAAGGCGCCGTGGTATGCGGGGTCAAGACGATCCCGTGTTCGGCTGCCAGCTCACCGAGAGGGTTGAGGTCACCGAACACCTGGATGTCGGGATCGAGGTAGAGCACCTCGGATGACCCGGAATCCAGCAGCGACTCGAGCAGCCATGGCTTCAGTGACGTTGCGAATTCCATGATGTCGTAGATCATCGCCATCCGATGGAACTCGGGTATGTCCATGCCGAGGTCTTCAAGCCCCCAAACCTCGAACGGCTCGATGGCCCCGTCCACCTCATTGTGCAGGTCGTCGAGTACCAGCACCACCACTCGCCCCCCGGGGTGGATCGAATCGAAGGACTCGGCCAGGACGCGCGCCTGGGGTAGATAGTTGCGGGCCACGATCGTGCAAATGGTGAGCCCCACGGGATTGCCTCCGCTTCCTTCGGAAAGGCTAGACACTAGCTGAGCGAGTCAAGACCGGAGAGTCTGCTGACATCTCTCGACTAGCGTTTTGGGGACCCCAGGCCAAGGCATCAGAATGAGAGAAAGCCCATGCTGAGTGACATCCAGGCAGCCGAATTGATTGCTGGCTCCACTTTCATCTGGCACCAGCGGTTCCCTCTTTCGGAGGGCGTGCGGACCCCGGGAGTCAACGATATCGAGTGGTTGCTGAACGAGGTCGGAGTCCCCGCTTCCTTGGACGGAGCCTCAGTACTCGACGTCGGAACCACCAATGGGGGAGCCGCCTTCATTGCCGAGTCGAGGGGTGCGGCTCGAATTGTGGCCGTCGACATCTATGATGCCGATCGCTTCGGATTCGATGAGATCAGCAAGGCGTTGAATTCCAGAGTGGAATTCGTGAGAGCTTCCGTGTACCAGTTGCCGGAGCTTCTGCGCCAACAGTTTGACGTCGTCCTCTTTCTGGGTGTCTTGTACCATCTGCGTCACCCTCTGCTGGCCCTCGACTCCTTGCGACGACTGACGGGCGGCGTCTTGTATCTCGAGACAGCAGTCAGTGGAGAGGTGCCTGATCCGCCCCAGGCGTCCTTCTTCCGCCGAGATGAACTGAACGCGGACAGCTCGAACTGGTTTGCCCCCAACATCGCCTGCCTCACCGACTGGGTCGCATCCTCGGGCTTCAACGTGGAATCGATTGCTCATTGGCCGGCGGATCGTCCAGAGCGGGCGTGCTTGGCGGCGCGCCCCTCCGCCGGCGTACCGGAGTACATTGAGATCAGCACCGAGGTGCCTCTCGTCGTCACTGGGACCGCGACCTAGCGGGGTCCAGTCCTCTTCCCGACGCAACCGTTTGGGAGCTCGGATCGCCGATCCGGGCACAGCCGATCCTTGGGCCGGCAGCTCCGTCTCCCGAAGACAGCCAGCTCAAGATAGAGTTCCCATTCGGCATGACCGAGACGTCCTACGCGCAGCCGCCAGCCGAGCCGCCTCGACTGGAGAGTTGCCGCTTCTACCAGACGATCGACCTGCCCGACCTGGGCACACAGCGGGGCCAGTGGGACCTCAGGCCGGGAATCGACCGGTACCTGGGTGCCCTGGACTTCTCGGGAAGACGGGTGCTCGAGATCGGCACCGCCAACGGCTTTGTTTGCTTCGAGTTGGAGCGACGCGGCGCTGAGGTCGTCGCCTTCGACCTCGCGGACGGACTCGTGTACGACGCCCAGCCGTTGGTGCAAAGTCAGGCCCATCTCGGTGCGCTCCAATCCGAGCACGTCGCGGGTCTCAAGATGATCAAGAACGCATATTGGCTCGCCCACCACCAGCTCGGATCGCGCGCCCGGGTCGCCTATGGGCACGCAAACTCACTTCCTGGCTTTCTGGGAACGTTCGACGTAGCCGTTCTGGCGAACGTCCTCCAGCACCTGCAGGATCCCATCGGGGCCGTCATACAGGCGGCGAGGATCTCCGATGCCATCGTCGTGACCGAAGCCGACTGGATGGCCGGCTCCTACGAGGATCTTCCGGGGATGGTCTTGTTCGACGACAAGAATCCCTTCACCTGGTACCAGGTGAAGCCGCGGCTGATCGAAATGGTCCTGTCGCGAATCGGCTTCGGGGATGTCACGGTCGAGTACCACGAACAGAAGCTGTTGCAGGACCTTGAATACTCAGCGGAGTCCGATCCCCTGAGTCGGGCCTGGGACAAGGAAGTGCCACACTTCACCGTCAGCGCACGGCGCATCAAGACACTCTCCTGAACGTTCCCACAGTGCCATGGTCTTTCCGAGGACTTCACAGCCATCGCGCACAAGAGCCGGCGACCGGGCGTCTCCTCTACCCGACGGTACTGGGGAGGACGGGCAGCACCGGCGGCGGCGAGGACCCGAACGGCGCCACGTCGTCGGGGATGTCGCACCCGAGGCGGCCCGGTGATGCACGTTCGAAGTCGACGTACCAGTGGAAGCCGCGGATCACCGGGGGGGTCACTCTCGTAATGACGAGTCCGACTTCGTCTGCGACCCTGACCAACCATTCCCTGTCGTAGATCACCGCGTTGGTGGGATCCTGGTCATTGATGTACATCGCGTTCTGGAAGTCCTGCATCATGGGAAACGGCCGCTTGTCGAAGAGGAACCAGGTCGTTCGGACGATGCCATCGACCGCCATGATACGAGCGCACTCCTGGAGGTAGTGCAGCACCGAGGACTCGACGATGTGGGTAAATACCGAAAGGGCAAGAATGAAGGAGAACTCCCCGTCCTTGACGGGGAAGGGGAGCGTCGCCGGCTTGTCGGCACCGGGATTGAACCCTCGGTCAGCGACATCGTGGTGGACGAACGAGAACTGCGGAGCGTACGGCGTGAAGTTCTGCTGGCACCACCGGATCATTCCGGCGTGGTGGTCCAGCCCCACATAGCGCTCGGGGGCCCGGGTCTGTTGGATGAGCTGACGGGCGATTCGTCCGCAGCCGCACCCAAAATCGAACACGGCCCCATAAGTCTTGTCGGCCACGTCGGGGAAGACGTCAGAACCCATGGCATTGTCGTAGCGGGCTTCGTCTGTCGGCCCCACCAGCTGGCGCAATTCGACGGGTGGAAGCGGAAGCTCGGACGGGGGCGTCATCGGGGGCGAGGGTAGTTGGCGGTCATGCCGCAGGCCAACTACACACGTCCTGGAACCAGGAGTTCCCGCCGACCACCGATCCGAAAGGTGAACCACAAGCCACGATGGGATGATCCGCTCCCGGAGGCGGCTGCCTCATGGACCGGTCAATTCCCCAAGCCGATACCCACTTGTTTAGGCGTAACCGGCCGTTGCGGCACGATTGCATCGAGAAGCGCAGTGTGAATGACCGAGTACGGGTCTCGTGCCTGACGGAGAGCCGCCAGAAAACTTGCCTCGGTTTCATATCCCGTCTCGAGATTCGGGGTGCCGAACTGCGAAGCTGCAGTGGCAATCCGGTCGGGTGGCACAAACAGCCAGGCCACTCGATTTCGAGAGGTGACCTGTTTGTAGATCGGGAGTGAGCGCATCGTGTCCCCGGGCACGGGCGTGTACGTGAGGCGCTCACCCGATAGGTAGTCGAGCCGATAGGCAACCCAATAGTTCGCGAACCCGAAGGTCGCGCCGCGCTCCTCCAGAATTGTGATGGCTCGTTGGGTCGGCAAGTTCGGATCGGTTCCCAGCCCAAGAGAACTACTTCCCTTGAGACCGAAAAAGCCGGCCAGGGCCAGCACAGCGGCCACCAGCGTGGTAACCGCCATGAGGGCTTGTGCCCGACGTCGACTCATCTGGTCTGTGTTGCGGTGCAACGCCCGTCGGTTGGTCCCAGGGGCTCGGAGACGAGCCAATCGTTCGCAGCCGATTGCGACAGTCAGTGCGACGAGGGGCAGGAGGTAGACGGAGTAGCGGCCGTCGAGCCACCAGGAGGTGAGAGGGTTGATCGAATACGCAAGAGGGAAGGCGAGCACAGCGGCACCGATCAGCCGGGAGCGGCCGGGGCACGCCAGGCTGAGCACGACGAAGCCGGCCAGCGTTGCACACACCACCCACGTCACGATGTCGCCCACCGCCCCGGCGGGGATGAGCCCTCCGGATCCGAATCGCCGGAGACCCAGCTGCACCGGGAGGGCGTCCACAAGGAATGTATGGAGGTGACTCGAATAGCTACCGCTCGTCGACGATGACACCGTTGCCGCATTCAACGAACGGTACCCATTGATCGTGTTCGACCACAGCCACGGCAGTGCGCCCACTGCCATTGCTCCCAATGTTCCTGACAAGCGCGGGAGCCAGAACCGGATGGCGCGCTGCGGCCGAGAGGAGATCACAGCCCCAAGGACCAGCACACATGCCGGGACGGTGAGGAACGCCGATTCCGGCGAGGCCCACCAACCCACACCCACAGCCAGACCGAACCCAGCCATGTCGGCATAGCCATGTCGACCATCGAGGATCCGCAATCCCAGCAGTAGGGAGGCAGTTCCACTGACGAGGGCGGCATCCCGAAATCCGTATTCCTCGATGGTGGTGATCCCGAACGCCGGCATGATCCACACCAGGACTCCCGCCAGCGCGGCGAGGCCCCGGTCTGCAACCAGTCTGAGGGCGATCCGCCACGTGATGACAGAGGTGACGGCAACCAGCGCCATCGGCGCCAATCCAAGCGACAGTGCGCTGTGGCCGAAGAGCGCGAAGAACAACGCCACGACATAGGGCTCGACCCCGCCGTAGTACTGGCCCCAGTAGAAGGCCGAGAAGTGCCCGTGGAGAATCGCCCCGGCCATGAGCCCAACCACGGACGGGTCGGAGTTGATCGATCGGTGCGTGATGTACCACACGCGGATGTAGGCGCCTGCCAGTATGCCGGCGACGACAAGCACGCGGTAGACCCCGACCCAGTCGATGCGCCGACTTCCGACATCATCTTCGTTGGGGGATGGCAATCGCAGGGGCGCCTCGGTGCCGAGCGATTCGACGCGCACAGAAGTTGACAAGTCGGGACACCTCGGGAACTTGTGTCTGATGGACCCGGATTGCGCGATCGGGCTTCAGAGAGAAGCTAGTCGACCAACCCTCAGCTACATGGTCACCCACCAATGCGGCGCCGCGGGATCTCAGCCACTGGCAACGCCGGCCGTCTCGCCGAAGTGCTCCCCCGGGCCACTCTGCGACATCCTGGCCCAGCCGGGAAATGCCTTTGGGTCCCGGGCCGCGGTTGGGTCTTGCTGTCCGCCTTCCATCCGATTCGCCGTGCTGTCTCCCACCGGTCGTCTCATTCCGGGGCGACTCCATGCATGACCCTGTGACCGGGATGGGGGGCGCGGAAGGCCAGTCGGGCCAGGCCAAACCGAAGCCAATCGACCACTGGTCGGACAGCAGGAAGTGCGTCCTCCGCTCCCGCCCGGAAGCGCCGAGAATGGCCAGGCGACAGGTATGATCGCGTGCCATGGACCGTATCGAGACCGTTTTCGGCGGCTGAGGAGTGCCGATGCTTGACGTAGATGGGCAGGTCGTCTCGGCGGAAGTGCTGGTCCAGAGGATTGAGGAGCTGCTGGCCACCATCGACACGGCAGGCGCGCCAGCTGAGACGGTGAGCCAGAGCGTCACGCCCTCAATCGATTCACCCATCCACGCCATGAGGATCATCCAGAGGGAGATGCACCCCCCCGAGCTCGCTGGTGGGGGCGGCCTGCGGAGACGAACCAGCACCATGGCGAAGCGGATCGTGCGGAAACTGACCCGCTGGTACGTGGAGCCACGCTGGACCGTTCAGAACGACCTCAACAACCAGACCATCGAATTCGCATCGCTGATGTACAACGCTGTGCACAACAACCTGAAGCGAATCGACGGCGAACTCGATGAGCTGCGACGCCAGAATACTCGGCTCAAACTGCAGTTGGTTGATGCGAGCGAACGTGTGAGCCGGTGCCGGCGTGAAGTGAATGATCTCAGTGAGATCGCTTCGTTCCAGCGGACGCTCCTGCAGGATGTCGTAGGACAGGACGAGGTTCGGGTCCTCTCGAAGGAGATCGCCTCGCTCCTCGATCGCTTGGGGGCCGCCGGGGTCTCCGGAGCGGACATCGACTACGTCGAGTTCGAGTCCCGATTCCGAGGCAGCAACGCAGAGCTCGAGCGATCGCAGCGTCGTTACGTGTCTCTGTTCCCGGATCCAGCCGCCCCGGGACGCATTGTCGACATCGGTTGTGGCCGCGGGGAGATGGTGGGGTTGCTGCAGCGAGAGGGGCACGAGGTCCTCGGCATCGACCTCGACGCCGGAATGGTTGAGTCGAGCGCTTCAAAGGGCCTTCCTGTCGTCCTTGGGGACGGCATTCATTTCCTGTCCCAGACCACTCCGGGGTCACTGAAGGGAGTGTTCTGCGCTCAAGTCGTCGAGCACCTCCTGACGCCGGAGCTCGAGGAACTTGTCCGACTCGCATTCCGGGCACTCCGGGACGACGGGGTCCTGGTCATCGAGACCATCAATCCCCGAAGCTCATTTGCCCTCGGCAACTTCTTCTATGCCGACACGTCGCACGTGAGGCCGGTCCATCCTGAGACGCTGCGCTTCATCTGCGAGCAAATCGGTTTCGCCAAGGTGCACCTCGAGGAGCGCTCGCCGCATCCTTCTCTCGAACTGGCCAACGAGCTACCGGAAGGATCTGTCGGTCAAGCTGTGGGAACGCTGCTTGAGAATGTATTCGGTTATCAGGATTACGTGATCGCCGCCACAAAGTGATTCACTACAGCGGAGTCCACCAGTTCCACTCGGGGACGGCGTTGGGGGACGCCATCACCAACCAGATGTTCTATCTCCAGAAGCAGCTGCAGGAGATGGGCTTCGCCTCGGAGATCTTTGCCGAGCACATCGCCCCCGGGCTTCAGGACCGGATTCGCCCCATCCATGGATACCGCGGCTCGGAATCGGAGCTCCTGCTTCTCCACCACTCCGTGGGTTATGAAGCATTCGACGACGTAATCATTCTGCCGAACAATGTCGTTGCGGTGTATCACAACGTCACTCCCGAACGGTACTTCGAGAATGAGCGAGTTCGGCATTACATCCGACTCGGACGGGATCAGCTCGCTCTGCTCGCTCGCAGGGCACTGTTCGGGATTGCCGTCTCGAACTTCAATCGTCGCGAGATGCTCGCCGCAGGGTTTCGCAGGGTTGAAGTGTTGCCGGTCAGGGTTGACTTCAGCGATTTCGCGCCGCTGGACCGGGACGCCGCCAGAGTATCGAGCGACTGGCTGTACGTGGGTCGGCTCATCGGGAACAAGTGCCAGCATGAGTTGGTCAGGGCCTTCGCCCTCTATTGCCGGACATTCGACAGCGAGGCGCGGCTGGTCCTCGTTGGCGACACGTCGGCGGATGACTACACCTCGTTGGTGCGGGCTGAGGCGGACCGACTCAACGTCTCCGACCGGGTTGTGATCCTCGGAAAGATCTCCGACAGCCACCTGAGGTCGGCTTTTGCGGGGGCAGGCGTGTTCGTATCGATGAGTGAGCATGAGGGATTCGGCGTTCCGATCCTCGAGGCGATGGCTGCGGGCGTCCCGGTGGTCGCCTTCGGGGCGGCCGCGATCCCCGAAACCATGGGCGGTGCCGGTGTCCTCCTGCGGACGAAGGATCCGGCCGTGGTGGCGGCAACGGTGCAGGGGGTGCGGTCGGACCCGGAATTGCGCCAGCGTCTTATCGAGCGTCAATTCGTCCGGGTCGAACAGGTGGGCAGATTCGATGCACGGCGCCTGCTCCAGAAGGTGATTGATCGGGCCGCCGGCCTGGACACCCCCCTCGAGATCCAGATCCAGGGCCCGTTCGAGACCAGCTACAGCCTGGCCATCATCAATCGTCAGCTGGCCCTGGGTCTCGATCGGTCGCCGAGCCAGGCAACGTCGATCTACGCTACCGAAGGACCGGGCGACTACCAACCGGCGAACGAGGACCTGGCGCAGCACCCCGACGCCGCTGCCCTCTTCGACCGCTCGAAGCAGGTCCCATTCCCTGACGTGGTCATTCGGCAGATGTACCCGCCGCGGGTGATCGACACCCCCGGTGGCATCACGTGTGAGTACTTCGGGTGGGAGGAGAGCCGCATACCCCAGTCCGTGGCAGAAGATTTCAACCGCTACCTGGACGGCGTCGGGGTGATGTCGGAGTTTGTCCGGGGCGTCCTGCGAGATTCGGGAGTGGACGTTCCGATTCGCGTGGTCGGAAACGGTGTGGAAACGCCGGATCCCGCGGCCAAGCTCGATGCCCCTGAGCTCGTCGAACTCCGAGGGTTCACCTTCCTCCACATCAGCTCAGCCTTCCCGCGCAAGGGGGTTGACGTGCTGCTGGAAGCCTTCTTCTCTGCCTTCGACGGCGCCAGCGACGTCACCCTGATCCTCAAAACATTCCCCAACCCACACAATCACGTCCACGAGATGCTCGAGGGACTTCGCGCCAGTCACGCCAACCCGCCGGATGTGCGCTGGATCGACCGCGATCTCGATGATCGTGACATCCAGGCCTTCTACAATGTGGCCGATTGCTACGTCCACCCGGCGCGGGGCGAGGGTTTCGGATTGCCGGTGGCCGAGGCGATGGCAGCCTGTGTACCTGTGATCAGTGTGGCGTACTCGGGGTTGGCGGACCTCGTATCGGACGAGACGGCCCTCACCATTCCGTTCACTCTCGAACCCGCCCAGACCCATTTCGATATTCCCGATTCCGTGTGGGCGGAACCGGACCGGGCGCGACTGGCATCGGCGATGCAGCGATTGGCGCGCAATCCTGATGACCCGGTCGTCCTCGAGCGTGTCCGTAGTGCCCGCGAGTTGATCGCCACACAGTTTTCGTGGGATGCCGCCGTGAAGCGGTGGGAAGCGTTCATCTCCGACCTCGAAGAGGGCGCCGGAACATTGCACGTGGCCATGGTGACGACGTGGAACACGCGCTGCGGCATTGCGGAGAACACCCGCTACATCGTGGAGAACTCGCGCGATTCGATCGAGTTCGAGCTCTTCGCCGATGTGGACGTAGAGCTCATCGACCCGCTGGTCGAACAAGGTGTCGTTCGAACGTGGAAGAGCCGCTGGGATCCTGACCTCACCGAGCTGGAGGATGCCCTTCGGCTGACGGATGCCGAAGTGCTTCACGTCCAGTTCAATTTCGGATTCTTCGAGTTCCACCGGATGGCCGATCTGATCGATCGACAGCTCGAGCGCCGGGGGGTCGTGGTCACCCTGCACCGAACGCGGGACTACGTCGATCAGGGCGAGCTCTTGAGCCTGAAGCAGATCCGGTCCACCCTCGAGCGAGTCGACCGGTTGATCGTGCACCAGGAGTCGGACGCGCGTTACCTGTCTGAGCTGGGCATAAGCGAGAATGTCACCGTGGTGCCCGTTGGAGCCTCGCCACCTCCTTCGGTCTCACCATCTGAAGCTCGGGATTCGCTGAGATTGGGACCGCGACCGATCGTGGGAACGTTCGGATTTCTCCTTCCCCACAAAGGGACGCTCGAGCTTCTCAGAGCGGTCGACGCGTTGCGAGCGGAGTTTCCAGACATTCTTCTGTTGGCGCTCTGCGCACGCTATCCCGACATCATTTCAGAGGACTACGAGATCCAGCTGAGAGCGGAGATTGCTTCCCGGGGGCTGGATGACAATGTCATTCTGATCACCGACTATCTGAGCGATGAGGCAGCACGGGGCCTGCTCAGGGCGGCAGATGTCATCGTGCTGCCGTATCGGGAAACAGGCGAATCCTCGAGTGCGGCGCTGCGTTTCATCCTCCCGCTGGGACGGGCGGTCGTGGTCACCGATGAGCCCATCTTCGCCGACTCACGCGATGCTCTGCTCATGGTCGATCCATCCGACCCGCTGGGGATCGAGAGTGCGGTTCGCCGTGTGCTCATCGACACCGACCTGCAGGACCGGCTGGCGGCCCAGTCGGCGACGTATGCGCACCGGGTCCGGTGGGGCCGCGTGGTCGCCGACCATCGGGAGATCTATTTCGCAGCGGTACGCGCCGGCCGGGAGCGGCGAGCTCGGGAAAGTCCTATGCGTCCCAGCCATGAGACATCCCTGACCGATCGACAGACACGTCCGACCCTGTGGGCCTAGGTGGCACCGGCCACTCCTACGTCGTAGAACATCACCTGGTACCGGCCACTACCTGGCTTGACGCCGGCGCCGTCAAGCGCAAACCAGTCGAGTGAGGCCGGCTCGAACGGGGCGGAGTAGCCGGTTGTCGAGCTCGGTCGGAGAAGGTGGAGATCGCCGGCCGTGCCGACGATGAACCGGAAGGTTCCAGCCGAGGTGGCCAGATGGGCCAGCGGGGGCTTCCACAGGATCGAGGACACCTTGTAGCTGATCGAAAGGGGCAACCCGACGAACCGGGCCACCACGGCGCTTCCGGGCGGGGCCACCGGCACGGCGACGCGTTGACCGAAGGTGGCGTCCACGTGCTTGATCAGACGGAGGGCACCACAACGGTCCGGCACTCGGCGAAGGACCTGCCACTGGGCCGAGGCATCCAGCTGGGCATAGCGGCACACCATGGCGACCCAGGTGGCCGGTGGCTCGAAGAAGGCATATCGGGAATCGATGCCTTGGGGTATCTGTTGGAGAATGCGGGTGGGCGCTTGGTCAGATTGCAGGAAGGACGCGTCAAGGGCATCGAGTGATGCTGTGTATGCGGCGTATGACTGCAGGACCGGTTCGGGATCCCACGTCATCGATGGGTAGGCCCACGCGACCCCGTTCTCCCAGGGCTCGATGGCCACGGTATGTCCCGTGAGCTCGTCCAACTGAGTCGGACTGATCTGATAGCCCTGTCGCATCGATCGCCGTGCGGAAGCGATGGTGGTCGCGCTGGAGTGCGAACTAGCGATCGTCGCCGTCTCAGCTCGGAGTGACCGTGCGTCGTTGGCGACGTGGGCGATGTTCTGTGGAACCGAGCCGTAGCTGATCCAAGCGACAGCGGTTGCCAGGGCAACTGCTCCTACGACCGCGAGCCGGCCAATTCGTGGCGCAGAGATCGGCAAGGCGGCCACCAGAACCAGCGTGAATCCGAAGAAGATGTACTGGTTGCCGTCCCGAACGAATCCCTCCTTGAGTGCCCACCAGCTGACGACCAGGACGATGACGATGAACGGGAGTCGCAGTCGCCCAGGACTCTGCCGGAGGCTGAGCGCGGTGAGCGCGGCGATGATGAGGATCATGATCACGGCCAGCCACCACTGGCGGACGTGTGTCGTCGCAAGTTGCATGGCACTCGAGTAGCCCGAAGCCGCGCTCATGGAGTTGCGGAAGAAGGTCGGAATGAGGACGAGGCTGTTTCCAGTGGACAACCATGCGGCGAGGATCGTGCTTGCCAGCGCAGCCGCTCCAATAGCCGCATCGACGGCGCGTTGCCGGCCGGTCCGACAGGTAACCACGACGACCAGGATGACGACGGCAACGGCGCCGTCGCTTGCCTTGCCCAGGACGGCTGTGCCGGCGAGGACGCCGAGGAAGGCGACGCCGAGCTCCTGTGCACGGGCACCGTGCTGACGGATCCACAACAATCCGAACAGCGTGATCGGGACCAGGATGTGATCACCCGGGTCGACAAGCTCAACCGCCGTGGCGCCGACGACGTAGCCCAGGAGGAGCGCAACGGGCAGGTGGAAAGCCTTGCGGAACCAGTGGATGAGCAGTGAAAAGGTGGCGACGGTGACGAGGAACAGGTAGACCGTTGCCAGGAGCGCGGTCGACTCGAAGAACAGCGTTCGTTGCGTGAGAAAACCTAGCGGTCCGTACGTGAAGTTGATGTTCGTTCCCCAGGCCAGATGGTGCACGAACGCCATGGAGAGCCCGGCACTCCAGGAGGGATCGAGACCGCTGACCGGGGCCAGACTGGCGGGGACCCATGTGGCGACCGTGAACAGCAGCGCACATGCGATTGTTTGGACCCGCGGTCGTCCTTCCAGCGGTCGCCACCACCTACGAGAAGGTGCGGATCGTCGGTGGGAGGGCACACGTCGACCCGTCGACGTCACCGGTCGTGTTGCGACTGCGGATGTGATGCCAGTGCTCCTTTGGATCCCGGGTTGCCCCTCCGCTGAGGGGCCGTATGAACGATCGGCAGTGTGGCGAGACGTGAGTGCGGCAAAAGGGCGCTGGTCAGATCATGCGTGAGGCCAGGCCTGATCGTAGATACCGTTGGCCGACGATACCAACCATGAACGGCTTCCCTTGGCCCTGTAGTGACCCATCTTGTCCCCGATTGTCCCCGAATCGGCCGTGCAGGGCGGGGACCCCGGTCGGAGGGATGATGACCGGGGGCGGATCGGTCTCCGGCGGTTGGGGAGAATGGAGCCTAGGAGCGGTCGCCCGCTGGATCTGCCGGCAATCCCAGGGTGTCGTTCTGGTGTCGGTCGCTGGCCTACGATTCGATGGTGAGTTTTGCGGATGAGGGCCTATCCACAGGGACGCCGGACCACTGGTTCGCCGCGCCAGGGACGGCGGCCGGCCTGGGTACTGGGAAGCCACACAAGAATCCGCGGAAGCCCGAAAGGTTCGAGAGGTGATGAGTCCGAGTCTTCGAACACCTGTGGTGCGATCCCTTGAACTGCCCGGATGGCGGATCCGGCTGGCCACGCTGATCGAGAGCGACTACGAGGCATGGCTGGCCGTCCGCACCCGCTGCCGGTCATGGCTCGTCCCGTGGGAGCCCCGGTCGAAGGGTGCCCCGCTGGCTCCGGAGGACGGCGCCAGCTTCAGCGCACGATGCGGAATGCGCGAGCGAGAGCGCCAGCTGGGGAGCGGCTTCGGCTTCGGCATCTTCGCCGAGGGCCGGTTCGCCGGTGAGATCACCCTCTCCTCGATTCAACGCGGGCCATTTCAGAATGGCTCCATCGGGTACTGGATCGACGAGGAGCTAGCGGGCACGGGACTCATCCCCGAGGCCGTCGTGGTGGTCCTGCAGTTCGCGTTCGAGACCCTGCGGTTGCACCGGGTCGAGGTGGCCATCATTCCTCGCAACGAAGCGAGCCGGCGCGTGGTGGAGAAGCTCGGGTTGCGAAACGAGGGAGTTGCGCTCGGATTCCTGGAGATCAACGGCGAGTGGGAGGACCACGTCCGCTATGCCATGACTGCAGAGGAGTGGGCCGTCCGGGGGCCTGAGCTCCGGGTCGCGTGGTTGAAGAGGAGCTGATCGCCGCCGTCGTCCAGTCTCAGCCGTCGATACCTCGGACCACCGCGGGGGAGTGCCGGAAGAACTGCTCGACGTCCTGCTCGTAGCGATACTCCGGTTCGCCGGACCCGGTCGATCGACGCAGATTGTTGGCCCGGGCGAAGCTCTCCACCGCACCGGCACTGGTGTACCGGTACTGGAACCCGGCCCCGACCAGCCGCGAGGTGTCCACGCCACGGCCGTAGCGCATGAGGCCCTCCATCTCCGGCGGGAACTGGACGGCTCCCGCCTGGCGCAGGGGGGCGACGAAGGCGCGGGGTCGAAAGGGCGGCAGGGGAAGTAGAAAGGCCCCGCCGATCGAGGCCACCTCGCTCCATGGCAACTTGCCCGCCCCGGCCACGTTGAACACACCGGGGATCTGCTGCCCGGTGACGTACTCGAGCGCCCGCACCACGTCGTCCTCCTCGACGAACTGGACGAGGGGATCGAACCCGGCGATGCACGGGAGCAACCTCCGACGGAGGTTGAAGCTCACCGGGGTGATGATGTCGGTACCCAGCACGTTGGCGAAGCGCAGCACGGACACCACCAGGTGGGGGTTGTCCTCGGTGAAGTCACGGACCAATGACTCCACCTCGATGAGCGACCGCTCCAGCCTGGTGCGGACCGGGCTGGTGCGCTGGGTGTCCTCGCGGAACCAGGCGGGGTCGGTCTCGGCGGAGCCGTACACGTGGGTGGAGGACTTGACCACCACCTGGCGGACCGACGAGCCCGCCGACCCCGCTGCAGCCAGCAGGTTGAGGGTGCCGATGACGTTGATCTCGTGCAGGAGGCGGCTGGGGATGTTGACCGAGTTGGTCTCGAGGAACGTGTGCACGATGGTGTCGACCTGGGTGGCGCGCACGATTCGGCTGAGAATCGAATATTTCTGGTCCGAGCGCACGAACTCGGTGCGCTCGAGGGGGACACGGGGCTCGTTGGCCCCCAGCCCGAGGATCATCTCGACATCGGGCTCGGACTCGAGAGCCTGGGCCATGCGCCCACCCCAGAACGTGTCGAGCCCGGTGATCAGTACGCGTCGCCCCATCTGATCAGCCGAACCAGATACTGCGGCGCTCGCGCAGCATGTCATGGAGCGAATCCTGCATCTTGGCCCGGATGGTCTCCGCCTCGTCCATGACCCGGCTCCGTGAGTAGCGCTCCAGTCCGGGCTCGATGTCGAAGGTGACGGGATCGAGGACGCGCAGCTTGATCTTGACCGGAAAGTAGGTCACGTAGCCGATCGGTCCCATCAGCAGGGCGTTGGCGGTGACCGGAAAGTACGGGAGCTTGAGCGCCTTGGCCAACCCGCCGATTCTGAACAGGATGGGCATCGACTCCTCGGCACCCACCACGGCGATGGGAATCACCGGCACGCCGGCCCGCATGGCGATCTCCACGAACCCCCCCCGCCCGAACCGTCGCAGCCGGTACCGGTCCGTGTAGGTCTTCGAGGTGGCCTTTGTCCCTTCGGGGAACACCAGTGCCAGTTGCTGCTGGTCATGGAGGAGTCGGTAGGCGTTGTCGGGATGGGCCGGGACGCCACCGGTCCGTGACCACATGGTGCCCACGACCGGGATGGTCCGGAAGAAGTAGTCGGCCAGCCCGTAGACCGGCCGGCCGAGCTCTTCCTCGATCCCGTGCATGATGGCCGGCGCATCCGAGGGGATGGCTCCGGCGTGGTTGGCGATCAACAGAGCCCCGCCGTGATGGGGAATCTTCTCGAGCCCCTCCCACTCCACCCGGAACCAGTACCGGTACACGGGGTCGTAGACCCGCCGCAGGATGGACCGCATGTTCTCGGAGCGGCCCCATTCGTCCACGTCGGAGCGTCGTGGGTCGTGAGGTGCACCGTTCATCGGCTGGGGACTGGCGACGGGCAGGACCGACACCGGGGGAGGGGTGGGCATCGACCCGCCATCGTCCCTCTCGGGCTCGGTGCGGTTGTCGCCGACAACAGGAGCGGACGTGCGCTCGGCGGTGGCATCGATGAGCTCGCCGCCGCGGGGATGAAGCGATCGGGGCCCAGTCCGGGTGGTGTCCGATGGTTCCTTGCTCACCCGAAGCATCGTACTGCTGTCGGGCAGGGCCCCGATTGGGTCCCTGGAGGCCGGTTGCAGAGCGGTCGCCCGACGGACTGCTCAACGCAGGATCAGGCCGTCCCACCCGGAGCCGGAGGAGCCTGGAGCCGGCCGGCCAGGGCCCCGAGGGCCACCAGACTTTCGAGGGAGAGGCTCCGCCCGTACACGCTCATCGGCTCGAACTCGGCCCGCAATGCCGACAGCAACTCCGCGGTGGCTGCGGCATCGACGAGCGGCAGGAGGACCATGACCGAGGACGAGCCGCCCACCACGGGAACCGGCTCACCGTCGAGGGACCTCGCCACCACGGAACGGACCTCGTCAGCCAGGTCGCCGTCCCGGTGGGCGCCCGCGGAGTCGAGCACCACGATGGCAGGGACGGGAGGCGTGGCCAGAAGGCCGAACCTCGAGCGATAGACGTCGGCGAGCATGCTCAGCGGGTCCTGGAGCGGATGGATGGTGCTGCCCGCCACATGCTTCCACTGCACGGGGATCTCCGTGATGCGCAGGCCGAGGCGCCGGGCCCGGGCCAGCACCTCGACATCGAAGGCAAACCGGTCGATCCGGACCAGGTGGAAGAGCAGCCGGGCGGCCGGGGTCCGGAAGGATTTGAAGCCGCACTGTGTGTCGAGCAGGCCGAGCCCGGTGCCGGCGGTCACCAGTCGGTTGAAGAGCCGGCCCATCACCGCCCGCACGGCATAGGTGCCGTCAACCATCGAATCCGGCAGTGCCCGGGATCCAATGGCCAGATCGCTGGTCCGCAATGCGTCGAGCAATTGCGGGATGGCTCGCGGATCGATGGCCATGTCGGCGTCCATGTAGGCCGTGTAGGCCCCTCGGGCCAGAGACACCCCGGTGCGGACGGCGGCCCCCTTTCCCGCATTGCCGGGGAGGCTGATGACCTGGTGATGGGGGAGGTCGGCCAGCAGAGAGCGTGCGGTGGCCGCGGTCTGGTCGGTGCTGCCGTCGTCGATGAGCAGCACCTCGGTCCGGTCGAGGTCCACGGCGCCGTCGGCCACCGCGGCCTGGAATCGCCTCATCCCCTCGCTGAGGCGGTTGGCCTCATTGAAGGCGGGGACGATGATGGTGAGTTCGAGTTTCATGGTCCTGGGGGAAGTGACCCTACCGGCGATGACTCGGCCGGTTCCGGCAGGCTCATCCCCGAGGGCTTCCTCCGGAGAGGTTCGGGCCTGGGTCGGAGCGCCAGGGGCGGGTTGTCCTACGGGCGGGCCGCCCCGACCAGTCCTGACGACCAGTACGGATCGAAGCTGACCACCGTTCCGGTGTGTGCGGCCTGGATGATGGTGTTCGCCCCGTAGGCGGTGGCTCGGCCGTTCAGCGTGGGGCCGACATACATGACGACATGGTCGATGATGGCGCTGCCACCGAATTTGTAGAACAGGAGGTCGCCGGGCTCGAGGGCGCTCATGCTCACGTGGCGCGATTGCGAGTACTGATCCGCCGCCGAATGCGGGAGCGAGACCCCGGCCTGGGCCCAGGCCAGCGCGGTGAGGCCGGAACAGTCGACACCCACCGAGCTCATCCCTCCGTATTGATAGGGGACGCCCAGGTATCTGACGGCGCCGGCCACGGCGGCCAGGCCGGCGGTCTGGGGAGGGCTCCCACCGGAGATGGTCACGGGTGCGGCGCCGGCCGATCCACCGCCCCCGGCCGCCGATCCGGCCGCCTGGTTCGCTGCGGTGGTCGCATTGACCGCCGCCGCGGTTCCACCCCCCACGCTGGTGGCCACCTGTGCCGCCTGGGCGGCCTGCGACGCCGCGGCCTGGGCCAATGCCGGGGTGGTCGCCGACGCCGCGGCCCTGGCCGCGGCAACCGCCTGGGTGGCGGCCTGTTGGGCCACCTGTTGGGCCAGGGTCCCCTGCACCTGGGCCAGCGTCGCCTCCGACTGCGCACTGGCCGCGGCGGCGCTCGCCCGGGTCTGGCTCTCCAAGGCCAGCTGAGCAGTCTGCGTCTGTTGCTCGGCCAGCAGCGTGGACTGGGTGGCGGCCAGCTCCCGTCGGCCGGCCTTCAGCGCGGCCACGTCGGCGGCCACATTGGCGGTGCCGAGGTTCTGGTACAGCCTGCGAATCTGCGAGGCGCTGGTGGGTGCGGCGAAGACTGCGGCGACGGCGGAGGAGGAGGTGCCCTCCATGTAGGTCTCGAGGGCATCGTTGCGCAACTGGGTGCGCTCACGGTCGATCTTGGATGTGGCCGCGCTGAGCGATGCGGTGGCGGCCCGGAGCGAGGCTTGGGTGGCCGTCAGGTTGACCACGGCCTGGTTGTACTGCTCGTCGGCCTGCGCCAGTAGAGCCTGCTGTTGGGAGATCTGCGTCGCCAATGCGGCAACGAGGGCCTCGGTCGAATCGATCTGGGATGGCAAGGCGGCAGGGCTCGAGGTGCTCGAGGTGCTCGAGGTGGTCGAGCGGGTGGGGGCGGTCGAGCCTGTCGAACCGGTGGTTCCGGTCGCTCGTGCCAGGCCGGGCCACAGCGCCGCGCTCAGCGTGCTCATGGACAAGACCAGGGCGGCGGCGACGGCGACGCGTCCGATCCCGACCCGCGTCATGCTTCCAGCCTCGGTTCCCGGTCGTGCCCGACGGGCCATGTGGGCGCGGACGTGCTCGCCCACCGGTGGCCCTTGCCCCTTCTTCACCCCGACTGCTCCCTTCTGCCAGGCGCAATGCGCCGGGCCGTCGTCCAGTGGACCGATCCATTCCGTCTTCGAGCGCGCTGCACGACCCGGCCAGGAGGAACGGTGGATTCGGGTGTATGGCCGGATTGTCTCCCTGTGTGGCCGTACAGTTGCCCGGTGCGTCGCTCGGGCGCCACGGCCGATGGTCACGCCATCCCGGTCGGTAGGTTGTCTGGTGTATATCGGCAGCTGGGCCGGCGAACTGGAGGTCTCACGATGGACGGTGTGGTGGAGGTCCAGGGTGGCCGTGTCCGCGGGGTACGGCGGCACGGGCTGTGGTCGTATTCCGGCATTCCCTACGCCGCCTCTCCGGAAGGGCCTCGCCGCTGGCGGCCGCCGGCTCCTCCCGAGCCGTGGACGGGGATCAAAGAGTGCAAGTCGTTCGGTCCGATCGCCCCCCAGTCGCCGGGCGTGCTCGAGATGTCTCTCGCCGGCGAGCCGGAGGAGCACTCGGAGGACTGCCTGAGCCTCAATGTCTGGACGCCCGGGCTCGATGGCGGCCGCAGGCCGGTGATGGTGTGGGTCCACGGCGGGTCGTTCGTCTCCGGCTCCGGAGCAGGAAGCCTGTATCGCGGCGGGATGTTGGCTCGCGAGGGCGACGTGGTGGTGGTCACCTTCAACTATCGACTGGGGATGCTCGGTTTCCTCGCCCATCCCGCATTGGAGGATGAGGGCCAGACCTGGCTGCACGGCGAGGAGTGGTCGGGCTTCGGCAACTGGGGCCTGGCCGATCAGGTGGCCGTCCTCCAGTGGGTGCGCGACCACATCGCCGGGTTCGGGGGCGATCCCGGCAACGTGACCCTGTTCGGCGAGTCTGCCGGAGGGATGAGCGTGGCCGCCCTGCTCGGGGTGCCGGCGGCCCGGGGTCTGTTCCACCGGGCCATCGTCGAGAGCGGCCCGCCCAACGTCCACTCCGCCGAGCAGGCCTCGAAGAGGGCCGAGGAGCTCGTTGGCGACCTCGGCGTACCCATGACCCGCGAGGCATTGGAGCGAGTTCCTGTCGAAAACCTTGTTCGTGCCGCCGCTGACCTCGGGCTCCAGGCCACCAGGGACCTCTCAGGCCTGCTGGTGACGCCTGTCGTCGACGGCGGGCTCCTCTCGGCCCCGCCCGACGTGGAGGTCGCGTCCGGCTCTGCATCCGGCGTGCCTCTGCTGCTCGGAACGACGCGCGACGAAGCCGCGTTCTTCGCGGCGGGCAATGCCAAGTTGAGCACACTGGACGACGAGGGGTTGCGCCGTTGGGTGATGAGGTTCGTTCCCGAGCCCAACGCGACCGACACGTTGATCGCTGGCGTACGAGAGGCGCGCCTCGGCCGAGGCGAGCCGGTGACCCCCCGTGATCTGTGGGTGGCCATCTCGACCGATGCCCTCTTCCGGGTGCCCACCGTTCGCCTTGCCGACGCCCATGCCGCGGTTGCCGACCCGGGTGTCGGCACCTACTGCTATCTGTTCACGTGGGAGTCTCCGGCCTTCGGGGGCGTCTTGGGCTCGTGCCATGCCCTCGAGATCCCGTTCGTGTTCGGATCGGTCCACAATCCTGGCGTAGAGGGATTCTCCGGAGGCGGCGAGGAAGCCTTCGCTCTGTCTGCCGCCATGCGACGGGACTGGGTCGCCTTCGCCAGGTCCGGCGCACCGCAAGCGTGGCCGGCGTGGGATCCGGAACGTCGGCCAACCAAGGTGTTCGGGCCGTGGCCCGGGTCTGCCGGGATCGAGCACCAGGTCGAGTGTCCGCGAAACGAGGAACTCGAGGCACTGGAACCCATCGTGTCCCTGGTCGTCACCCGTTAGGACGGGCCGCCGCCAACCGATGGTCGGTGGGCGGGGGTCAGGCGCTCCAGCCGCCGCTGTAGCTGAAGAACTGGCCGGTCTGAAACCTCGTCCGGCCTTCGAGGAGGACTGCTGCGAATTGGGCCAGCTCGGCCATGGTACCGAGGCGGCGCGCCGGCACCTGCGCTTCGATCTTCCGGCGACGTTCGGGATCCGAGTCCGCCCCGCTGGCCTTGAGGAACCCCGGGAAGTCCATGAAGTTGGTCCCGATGGCATTGATGCACAGGCCGTTGCGGGCGTGCTCCTGACCGACGGCGCGGACCAGGGCGTTGGCGCCGGCCCGGGTGGCCGCGTAGGTGGAGACGCCGGGTTCGGGTCGGGCCCCTGTGGCGCTGGTGAACATCACGATGTCGCCCGAGCCCTGCTCCACCATCGAGGGAATGAGGGCCTGCAGCCCGTGGAAGACCATGTCGAGGTTGCCCGCCTTGGTCCGATCCCAGTCCTCCGGGGAGATCTGGAGGAATCGCCCCGTGATGATGCCCGAGCCGGTGACGAAGGCGGCCGCGTCGACACGTCCGAATCGGGCCAGAGCCCTACCGACGAACTCACGATTGCCCTCGGCGGTGCGAAGATCGACATCCGCGGCCGGGACCACCTCGACCTGCCCTCCCTGGGCGCGAAGCTCATCGACCAGCGACTCGGTGGGTGCATGCAGTACGAGATGGTGGCCGTCGACAAGTCGTCGGGCCAGCTCCGGTCCCACGTAGTCGGCGGTCTGGGTGAGGAGTGCCACGCGTCGGTCCATGCCGATCCACGGTACTGCCGGCCACTCGTGGATG
This sequence comes from Acidimicrobiales bacterium, assembly GCA_015478655.1. GTDB lineage: Bacteria > Actinomycetota > Acidimicrobiia > Acidimicrobiales > RAAP-2 > Bog-756. The sequence continues at coordinate 26,431 of JADMIJ010000056.1, forward strand.
GGGCCAGAGGGCTAGCGCGCCCCGGCGGCCACCGCCGCGGCCCACGAGTAGCTCAGTGCTGGCATCGGGCCGGCCGCCAACACCATGAGCCCGGTGTCGGACGCCCAATTGTTGGAGAAGGTCCCGTAGGCCTCGCCGGCTCCCATCAGGAGGATGCCTCCATTGGTCGCCTGGTAATCGGCCAGCCCGAGAACGTTCTTGCGGTGCGCCCAGCATCCGGCCTGGTTCGAGGGCGTGCAGTCGATATTGCCGCTGTTGACGCCGTCGTCGTACATCCAGAAGTAGTTGGAGCCGAGGGGATTGCCGTTCTCCGCCCAGTTGCTGGCCCAGGCGGTGATCGTCAGCCCGGGCGGTACCTGGCTGGGGATCGGGTCGGAGTTTCCCTGTGCCCCCGCCTGTGCATCGGCATTGAACGCGTCCACCAGGCCCACGAACGGCGGCAGTCCGCGATCCACGCGTTCGATGTCCGTGGTCACGAACGCCTGCTCCGCCGGGGTGAGAGAGGCAAAGTTCGACGGCAGGGTCATCGGCCCGAGCCCCTCGGCGGCACGGGCATTGGTCGTGGCCTGCTCGATCTGGGACATGCACACTGGACCGGTGTTGTGGGGATAGCAGGCCGCCAAGAAGTTGGGCGACGGGGGGATGTTGGCCGCCAGGACGCCCGACGCGGGGCTGCTCGAAGGAGCGGAGTTGGCCAGCGATCCCAAGGATGGCGCGTCGCCGAAGTTGGAGACCCTCCCCAGGCTGGTCGTCGTCCAGTAGCCCGTCCCGGGGTGGTGGGAAGCCATCGCCACCGTCACTCCACCGAAGGGAGCTCCTCCGGTCGAGCCGGCGAACCCGGCGCTCCCGAAGGTGAAGATGCCGCCGTCTGCGGCCACCAGCCAGTAGCCCCGGCCGTCAGGGGTGGAGGCCATGCCCACGATGGGTTGGTTGAGGGCGATGCCGCCGGTCGATCCGTAGAACGCGGCGCTGCCGAACGCAAAGATGCCGCCGTCGGAGGCCACCAGCCAGTAGCCGTGGCCGTCGGGGGTGGAGGCCATGCCCACGATGGGCTGGTTGAGGCGGATGGCCCCGGTCGAGCCGTAGAAG
>JADMIJ010000057.1 GCA_015478655.1 Acidimicrobiales bacterium
ACGCCAGCTGTTCGAAGGTCACGCCTGGCTGCCCGCCGGGGCCTGAATAGTTACGATCGGCTTTTTGATCGTGGTCATGGCGAGCCGGCGACGTAAGACGTAAGAGGCACCTGCAGAAGTCGGTGGAGAGCCACACTCTCTAGACGATTGGCTTTGCTGAGTCCCGTTTCCGGAACGCCGACTCGGGCGCATTCGAGATGGCGTGACGCTGGCACTGACCCGCTTCCAATCGGCCTCGTCGTCTGAGTGGTCCACGCATGACCACACGTCATGCCAGTTCCCTCTGCCGTCTTGGAAGCGTCCTCGGAACTCGACGGGCTTCGCGCAGAGGACGGGAGCGCCGTGTGTGGAGCCGCTTAACCATGCGGAAGCACAGACCGGGCCCCGGGTGAAACGCCCCGGCGTAGTAGGCCTCGTGATCCATGGGGCCAAGGTCGGGGCCCGAAGTCGTTTCGAAGCGCGGGCCAATGGGAAGGGCAATAGGTGGGTGCCGGATCCGATGATCCGTCTGCCTTCGTGGAGCGGATCCGGCCCGCCCAAGGAGAGTGACCTTACGGTCCCGCGGTGCTAGGTCGAGGACCTAGGTTCCGCTTCAACGTGTAGGTGCGGCGCGCGGGCCGGCCCCTTGGCCAGGCAAAGACGCCTCGAGGTCGTCCACAGCGGTCTGGCTCCATTCCCAACCGCACGTGAAACATCGGCGCGTCACTTTGTCGGAATCCACCTGGGACGGCTCAGGGTTCTGACTTCTGATCGGGCTGGTCATCCTCGAATCGCAGCTCGGGCACACCGGTCTCCGTCCTTCCTCTCCAGCAACGATGGCCGTTCGGTCGAAACAGCGGGCCATCGACGCCACACCATGGTGTCTTCCGATCGTGCCCGTCTGGTGGATGATCGCACTGCGAGCAGTGCGGGGCAGATCGGGCGCTCCAGTTCGGACCCCCAGGACGACGGCGCTAGATCTCGTCGACCGATCTCGGCTTGCGAAGGATCATGACCGATGCCGCCACCAGCAGGACCGCGCCGATCAGCGCGAACAGGAAATGCCACCAGCTCCAGCTGAATTGTCTCGTGACTGCCACGGCAGGAGGGTTGGGGCAGGCCTCGGGGCTTGGACAGGTCGTCGTGAAGGGCAGCGACACGATGGCCGTGCTGGTGAATCGCGTGATGGTCCACAGGACCCACATGGCCCACAGACCCACGACAACGACAATTCGTAAAGGCTGATTACGAATTCTCACCCGCAGATCCTGCCCGCGTTTGCCCCCTGAGGCGGGGATGCCTGCCTGGAATCAGCACGCCGGCAGCTCTGCGAAGCCGGTCATGCGGGCCCTTCGAGCACTCGGCAGGCAGCGTCCAGAGCGCCAACCAGAGTCCGGCTCCTCAGCCGGTAGTGGGTCCTTGAGTGTTGGGGGGAGCCTGCCGCCAGTGGTGAGGGGAGCTCCGCCACGCCGGGGGGAGTGGCATGGCGGAGCTTCGACCCCCATCGGTCCTCCGACACGCTTGCGAGCGACTGGACCTGAGCCCATTGTGACGGACTCTGTGAAACGGACGGTGACGGGACCATGAACGCTCGATGAACGCCTGAGCCACGGCCCAATCCCGACGTCGATCGTCTTGAGGATCCTGAGCGATTCCGCCGCGGGACATCACCAATCGCACGTGCGTGATGTGGGGAGCGCCCCCGCCGACGGCATCCGTTCCTGTCGGCGGAAGGCGCTGCAACCCATCGGCTCGCGGGCAACATGCACAAACGGGGGACCGTCATGTCGAGCCAATTCAGTTGTAACAGGGACTGGTTGTCAGCGTGTGTCGGGACCATGAATGCTGGGTTAACGGGGACAGCGGGGAGCGCCGCCCCTCCTCTTGCCGGCGGCGTGTGTTGATGCCGGGCTCGGATGGGGGTTCGGGTGAGCCATGCCGGACTATGTTCGAGAGGTGGGGACCCGACCGGTCGGCGTGGCGGTGCGCTTGGACCACGTGTCGGTGGTGCGCGACGGGACACCGCTCCTCGACGACATCTCGTGGGTGGTCGGGAGCGGGGAGCGCTGGGCTTTGTTGGGCCCCAACGGATCGGGCAAGACGACGCTGTTGAAGGTCGTCGGCTCATCGCTGTGGCCCACCCGGGGGGTGGTGGAGATCCTCGGCGAGCGGCTCGGCCGGGTGGACATGCGTCAGCTTCGTCGACGCATCGCCATGGTCAGCGCTTCTGTGAGCCGCACCCTGCGCCCGGAGCTCCCCGCGCTGGACGTGGTACTCACGGGTCGACATGCCGCCTTGGAGACCTGGTGGAACGAGTACACCGAGCAGGATCGGGACGAGGCCCACGCTCTGTTGTCCGACGCCGGATTCGGTGAGGCCGGATTTGCCGAGCGACCGTTCGGCCTGCTGTCCGAAGGTGAGCGCCAACAGGTCCTCTTGTCCCGCGCCCTGATGGGGACCCCCGATCTCCTACTGATGGACGAGCCGGCGGCCGGCCTCGACCTCGGGGCCCGAGAGCGACTGCTTGGGCGCCTGGCCTCGCTGGCCGACGATCCTGCGGTACCTCCTCTGATCCTGGTCACCCATCACCTCGAGGAGATCCCTCCGGGCGTGACCCACGCAGCCCTGCTGCGCGGGGCGCGGCTGCTTTTGGCCGGCCCGGTGGAGGAGGTGCTGACCGGCGACGCCGTCTCGGTGGCCTTCGGCGTCGACGTCGTGGTGGAGCGCCACGACAACCGCTGGTCGGCCCGGTCCGCCTCCTGAGGTCGGTCCCGCGCTCAGAGCGAGGTGGCCGACCAGTCGACTCTCTTGGGCGGGACCACCGGTGTGCCCACGTCGATCTGGATGTCCTCATGAGAGCCCAGGGCGATGTCCCGTGGACTGCCGGTGAAAGGACGGGCGTCGACATACACGGTGAGCGTTCCCAGGGCCGGACCCACCTGGTCGGTGGCCAACGGCTGTCCCCAGAGGTCGAAGAAGTCGCCGAGCGTGTAGCGCTGCTGCACGGGTGACTCGATGTGGATCACTCCGTCCTGCGCGTGGACGTGCAGCCAGTAGTAGCACTGCGATGCCCCATAGAACGGGCCGCTCGAGTCTGCTGGGCGATGGGCGAGACGATGCCGATGGCCGCCGGAATGGGCCGAAGGCTTCCGTTCACGTACACGCTGAGATGTGTGTGGATGTGGAACTGCGGCTGCTCACTGGAGTTGCACTGGACGCCGTCGACGGTCTGGCCCCCAGCCGGGGTCGATGCTGGAGCGAGCAGCGGCCCCTCCTCCAGGGGAACTCCTTCCGGTCCGACGGGACCCGAGAGGGTGGGGGAGGCGCGGCCGGGCGGCGACGGCGCCGTGCCTCCGGAGCTCGCGAGCACGCCGACGAGCACGCCGACGACCACCACCACGACAGAGGCCGCCACCGCCAGCGGCACCCACCTCCGCCCGGGCCGCCGGGCTCCGCCGGCAGGGCGTTCAGCGGCGCGGTCGCGTCCTTGTGACCCGGGTGGCATGGCGAGAGGCTACAGGCGGCCCTGGACGGCAGGAGGTCGGGAATGCCGACCCCGCCTGACGGGCCCACCGCGTCGACTTGGCCTGTCTACCTGGTCGGCAGCGGACGAGTTGAGCCGCGTGCCTGACCGGTGTAGAACGGGTGGAGCGCAGCCGGGGAGGGCCGCGGGCCACTGGTCACTGTCGGCACTGTCGTTCCCCGACCATCCACCACTGTGGAATTGCCCATCGTTAGGGTTTTCCACAAGGAAGGTAGGTCGAGGAGATGATGCCTGTGGTGCTGGTGATCATCATTGCGGTCGCTTGGATCGTCATCTTGGGTCCCAATCTGCTGAAACGTCATGGGCGGGCCGGCGACGGGATCAGTTCCATCTCGCACTTCCACCACCAGTTGCGCGTGCTCGAGCACTCGGGCCCCCAGCCCATCGTCGCCCCCGCCTACCGACTGCGCGGCATCGACGGCTCGGCAATGCCGGCCCACCAGGAGCTGGCTCGAGGAGTCGCTCCCGCGCCGGTCCTGACCGTGGTGGGCGCCGACCAGTTGCCACGCCCGGCTCTGGCCTTCCTCGGCGCCGACCCCGTCGATGCCCCGGCGGACCAGCCGACCGAGCACCGCCCGCTACCCGACATGCGCCCGACAGGTGTCGGCACACTGGGCCCGGCGGTCAGATCGATGGGCATGCACGCGGGGATGACCGACTCCCGTCCCCGCCAGCTGGCGCGCCGTCGGCGTCGTGACACGCTCGGGGTCCTCGCCACCGTGTTCGTCGCCACCGGGATGATCGGGTTCATTCCCGGCGCGGGCGCCGCCTGGATGGTCACAGCGCTTTCCGGAGCGGCCCTGGTCGCCTACGTGGCCTTGTTGGTCCACCTTCGCCGGAGGGCCGAGGAGCGCGGCAGCCTGCTGCACCACATGGAGCCGGTTGCCGGTGTTGCCGGATCCCGCGGCACGGCCACGATCCACACCTACTCGGTGCCCAGCTACCGGAGCGGGCGCTACGCCCACCCATCCAGCCAGGCGGCTGCCGCCCACTGAGCCGGGTCGAAGCGCCGGAGATAGGATGCGGCATGACTTCCGACCGCGTGAACACCGACTCGTTTCCCACCGCCCTGGCAGCAGCGGTAGGCCGCTCGCTCGAGGGTAGGGCGCTGCTGACCCATCCGTTCTACCAGCGCTGGGAAGCAGGTCGGCTGGAGCTCAGCGAGCTGGCGGAGTACGCCGTCCACTACCGGGCGTTCGAGGCGGCGCTCCCTGTCGTGCTCGCCGCGGTCGTGGACCGGCTGCGCCACGAGGGTGACCTTGAGGCCGCCGCCATGGTCGAGCGGAACCTGGCCGACGAGGTGGGCCACCCCCGGCCCCATCTCGACCTGTTCGATCGATTCGCCGAAGCCGTCCCGGTCGCGGCCGTGGCCACAGGTCCAGGCCTGGCGGCCGACCGGTTGGTGGACACCTATGCCGATCTCGTGGCCGACGGACCGGTGGCCGCCCTGGCCGGGTTGGCCGCCTATGAGAGCCAGGCTGCCGCCATAGCCGGTTCCAAGGCCGACGGCCTGCGCCGCTGGTACGGGATGGGCCCGGCGGGCACCGAGTTCTGGGATGTCCACGCCGAGATGGACGCCGACCATGGGGACTGGACCCTGGAGGCCCTGGCGCTGCGGGACGCGGATCCCTCCGAGGTCGCCCGTGCGGCGCGACGGGGTGCCGATGCCTGGTGGGCGTTGCTCGACGAGCGCGAGGCCGAGGCCCGGGCTCAGCCGAGCTCTGTTCCCACCACTGAGACGAAGGACACCATCTCTCCCGGATAGCCCCCCAGGTTGTGGGTGAGGGCGAGGGTCCTGTCGGTGTCGATCTGTCGCTCCGGGGTGGCCTCGCCCCGCAGCTGTAGCCACGTCTCGAAGAACATCCTGAGGCCCGAGGCCCCGACGGGATGGCCGAAGCTCTTGAGGCCGCCGTCCGGATTGACCGGGAGCTCACCGTCGCGGTCGAAGGTACCGGCCAGCACCTCCTTCCAGGCCGTGCCCCGTTCGGCGAACCCGAGGTCCTCCATCAACACCAGCTCGGTCGGGGTGAAGCAGTCGTGCACCTCGGCCATGGCCAGTTGCCGGCGCGGATCGGTGATCCCGGCCTGGCGGTAGGCATCCTCGGCGGCGCTGGCGCACTCGGGGAACCAGGTGTAGTCGTACTCGGGGTCGATCAGGCCCGACCCGCTCCCGGCCGAGAACGACAGGGCCTTGATGTAGAGCGGCTTGTCCGTGTAGCGGTGGGCATCCTCGGCCCGGACCAGGATGGCCGCGGCGGCCCCGTCGGCAACACCCGCGCAGTCGAACACCCCGAGGCGACCGGCCACCCGGGGCGAGGCGCAGATGGTCTCCGTGGAGACTTCCTTGCGGAACTGGGCCCGGGGGTTCCGGGCCCCGTTCTGGTGGTTCTTCCACGAGATGCGGGCCAATACCGCGGTCAACTCGTCCTCTGCCACCCCGTATTTCTTCCCGTAGGCCGGAGCCACCATGGAGAACATGGCGGCGGCGGTGAGCGTGCGGGCCGTGCCGTCATTGGGGATGGGAACGGCGTTGAGGCCCTGATAGCCGGAGTCCTTGACCTTCTCGGCCCCGACCGCCATGGCCACGTCGTAGGCCCCGGACGCCACCGCGTAGGCGGCCGCCCGGAGGGCCTCGGACCCGGTGGTGCAGTAGTTCTCGACCCGGGTGACCGGCTTGCCCTCCAGTTGCAGGGGCCGGGCCAGAGTGATGCCGCTCATGCCCGATTGGGCCGTGCCCAACCAGTAGGCGTCGACATCGTCCTTGGTGACCCCGGCGGAGGCAAAGGTGTCCTCGGATGCCTCGACGATCAGATCATCGAGGCTCTTGTCCCAGTGCTCAGCGAATCGGGTGCAGCCCATCCCGACGATCGCCACCCGGTCCTTGATCCCATGCGATGCCATCTGCTCCTCCTCTTATCTCTGCGTCTCCGGCGCCGGCACCTTCCGACGACCGGGCGCCCGGTGCACCCCTAGCCGTCCGTGCCACCAGTGCCGCCAGTCTCCACCGCGCTCGGCGGCAATTCCCGGGACCGCACCGGCTTGGCCTTCCAGAAGTAGTCATGGATGCCGTCGGCGGTGAACAGCTTGCGGAAGGTCATGGCCACCCTGTCGCCGATGTCGACGGCCGCCGGGTCGACGTCGGTCAACTCCACCGGGAAGCGCCCGCCGCCGTCGAAGTCGAGGATGGCGAAGACGATCGGGGGGCTGGCGGAATGCGAGAGATGGTCGATGGTGTAGGTGGCGATGACAGCCTCGGTGTCGGCCAGGTCGATGGGGTCCATGTCATCGACCGCCCCACCCTTCATGGAGATACGGGACGGGGGCAGGTGCACGGCCTGCGACGCGCGGTCCTTGGAGCCCACGAACCCGAACTTCCATTCCTCGTTCCGCCAGGCGGCGGTGGCGGACACCCGCTGGGGCTCGGGCCGGCGGGGTGGTTCAGGCGTGACCATCCCTCGCCAGGCGAGGAACTTGCCGTAGGGGAGGTCGGCGGTGCCGGCCACCTGATCGGCCACGGGTTCGGCGGCCGTCCACGAGGCCAGCGCCTTGGTGGTCCGGAACACGAGGACGTCGGCGCCGTCGGCCAGTGCCACCACGGCGATCACCTGGCCCGGCCGCGCCCGCTCGAGCATGGATGCCAGCACCAGTCCGGGATGGGCGGTTCCGGTCTGTCCGACGGTGGTGCCCAGGTCGTCGGCTACGGCCCCCTCCGACGCCCCGAGTGTGCGCGTCAGTGCTCTGACCGCGCGGCCGTGCATGCCGGTGACGGCGACGAGGTCCACATCGGAGGGGGCGACGCCCACGCCCTTGAGCGCCGATTCCCACGCCTCCGTCCCCAGGGGCACGTAGCGGGTCTCACCGAAGCGCTCCTCCCATACTTTGGAACGGCGGTCGCCCGCCGTCCGCCAGCGGTCGAGGAACTCGTCGCTGACCGAGGCCCCGCCCAGGTACTCGGCGATCACCGGCGTGCCGGGGGCGTCGTCGGCGACCACGATGGCAGCGGCGCCATCGCCCCCGGCCGACTCGTCGACCGATGTGGGAAGCCCGTCGCGCATGTCGGACATCACCACCAGGGTGGTCCCCGATCCGGCGGCCAGGCTCGAACACAGCGCGCCCACGCCGGAGCGGAGGGCCCCGCCGAAGTCGAAGGCGGCCACGGCGGCAGGCTGGCGCAGGGCGGCGTGGATGGTGGTGGCATTGGTCTTGTCGAGGTAGGCGGGAGAGGCGGTGGCGAACCACACGCTGTCGAGCGCGGCGCCCGGTGCCGGGCGCAGAGCACGGCGGGCTGCCTCCACCCCCATGGTGGTGGTGTCCTCATCGTGGGAGGCCACCGACCGGGTCCCCTTGCCGCCCCCGGTGCCGAACAGCTGGGCCACGGCCGCCCGCTGCAGGCGCCGGTAGGGGACGTACCCGGCGATGCTGACGATGCCTCTCATCGGCTGTCTGCTCTCTTTCGTCGTGGCTTTCGCTTGGCTTCGGTACGGCTGTCGGGCACATCGACCGTGATGACCAGGTTCTCCTCCGACCCTGGGTGGCGCTATTCCCTGTTGGCTGGGGCTGCCGCAGTCCCGTCCGGCGGTCCACGCTGGCCTCTCCAGCCTGCTCATCCTATGATGGCCACAGTATCTGACGGTCTGTCAGGAAACCACAGCGGCGCCGACGCCCCTGGACGATGGAGGCCCGACCATGGATTTCGAGTTCACCCCGGAGCAGCTCGAATTCGTCAAGGAGGTCGAGGAATTCCTCGACGGCAACGACGACCCGGAGGTGTTCGACGTCACCCGCGAGAACATGGCCCAGATCGTCGACACGCCGCTCCGGCGGGCCTTCATGGCCAAGGTGGGCGAACACGGGTGGCTCGGGATGACCTGGCCCGAGGAGTACGGGGGTACCAACGGGGAAGGCATCTACGAGTACCTCCTGAACGAGGCACTGGCCGCCCGGGGTGGGCCCCAGATCGGCAAGGGCGTCGGCATCATCGGCAAGACCATCATCAGCCACGGGAGTGACAAGCTGAAGCAGGAGTTCCTGCCGAAGATCCTGCGCAACGAGGTGGAGTTCGCCGTGGGCTACTCCGAGCCCAACGCCGGGTCGGATGCGGCGTCGATGCAGCTGAAGGCCACCCGCGACGGCGACGGATGGCGGCTCAACGGGCAGAAGACCTGGACCACGTCGGCCCATTTCGCCGACTGGTACTGGGTGGGCGCCCGCACCGACCCCGAGGCCCCCAAGCACCACGGCATCTCGTTGTTCCTGGTCCCGATGGACCACCCGGGGATCACGGTCAAGGCCATCTGGACGATGGGGGACGAACGCACCAACGAGGTCTACCTGGACGACGTGTGGGTGTCCGACGACTACGTGGTGGGCGAGCTCAACAAGGGGTTCCAGTACATCTCCGAAGCTCTGGACCTCGAGCGGTTCACCCTGTTCACCTACTCGCCGACGGCGCAACGTCTCGATCTGCTGACCGAGTACGTGGCCAACGCCGAGCGGGACGGCGTGCCGCTGAAGGACGACGCCGTGGTCAGGTCTCAGATCGCACGCCTCCACACCGAAGCCGAGGTGGCGCGGGTGCTGGGCCTCAAGTTCGTGTTCGCGTCGTCCGAGGGCGGGTCGCCCCCCACATCGGAGGCGTCCGAGTACAAGCTGTTCACCACGGAGTACTCGCGTCGGCTGGCCAATGCATCCATGGACATCGCCGGTCCCGGAGGACAGCTCCGAGTGCGTGACGAGGACGCCCCCATGAAGGGTCGCTCCGAATCGACCTACCGCTACACGGTGATCGACACCATCGGCGGCGGGTCCTCGGAGATCCAGAAGAACATCATCGCCCGACGCAAGCTCGGCCTGCCGAAGAATTTCTGACCCCCCTCGACGCCCGTGACCGAAGCTCCCGCCAACACTGCCGCCGCGCCGCCGGCACCTCGAGACCCCGCAGGCGCCGCCGGACCGCTCCACGGCGTCACGGTGCTCGACCTGGCCACGGTGGGCCCGGCGCCCCGGTGCACGCGCCTGCTGGCCGACTACGGGGCCACCGTGGTGAAGGTGGGGGCAGTCCCCGGCCGCGGGGCCGACCCCATCCGACCGCCCTTCTACGCCTACAGCGGGTCGCGTCATCTCCTACGCACCGCCATCGACCTGAAAGAACCCGATGGGCGACATGCGTTCCTGGCCATGGTCAGGGGGGCGGACGTGGTCATCGAGAGCTTCCGCCCCGGCGTCATGGACCGACTCGGCATCGGATTCGAGGACCTGACCGCCGTCAACCCAGGGGTCATCCTCTGTTCGACCACCGGGTACGGCCAGGACGGGCCCCGGTCCTCCTGGGCCGGTCACGACATCAACTACCTGGCCGTCGGGGGCTATCTCGCCACCACCGGGCGGCGGGCCGACGGCGGCCCGCCGGTGCCGGGCGCCACCATCGCCGATGCCGCCGGCGGCGGGATGCAGGCCGCCATGGCGGTCATGGCCGCCCTGATCGGCCGCGGCCAGGACGGACCCGGCGTCCACCTCGACGTGTCCATCGCCGACGGTGTGCTGTGGCTCACGTCCCTGGCCGTGGACGAGCACCTGGCCACCGGGGCGCCGGTGGGCCCGGGCCACGACATCATCACCGGGCGCTACGCCTGCTACGACACGTACCCGGCGGCGGACGGCGGGTGGTTGGCGGTCGGGGCCATCGAACCCAGGTTCTTCGCCAATCTGTGCCGCCTCCTCGGATGCCCGCAGTGGGAGTCGCACCAACTCGACGACGGGGTCCAGGACAAGATCCGGGCCGACTTCCGGGCCGCCTTCGCGGCCAAGGGCCGCGACGCCTGGGTGGCCGAGCTGTCGGGTGCCGACACCTGCGTGACGCCGGTGCTGTCGGTGGCCGAGCTCGTCGACGACGAACAGTACGCGGCCCGTCATGCCATCGTCGAGGTGGTGGCCGACGCCGACGCCGTCGGCCCCTCCGGTACGGCGCCGCCGGCCCGGTTTCGGCAGGTGGGCCCGGTGCTGGCCGGGATGGTGGCGCCCGACGGACCGGTCGTGGTGCCCGACCAGGGCCGCACCGACACCGATGCCCTCCTGGCCGCCGCCGGTCTGGCCCCCGAGGGCATCGCCGATCTGCGAGACAGGGGGGTGGTGGCATGAGCGCCATCGGGGTGGACGACATCGACCGGCTCATCGGGGTCGAGCAGTACGAGGAGGAGGGCGGGTTCCCCGTCGAACAGGGCTACGTGTGGACCACGTGCGCCTCGGTGGAGAACGGCAACCCGCTCTTCTGGGACGAGCAGGTGGCCGAGCGGGTGACCGGGGGGCCCATTGCACCGCCGACCATGGTGTCGGTGTGGTTCCGCCCCCATCACTGGGCACCGGGCCGGACCACCCAGGGCCTGCCCCTGCAGATCCATTTCGACCTCAAGGAGGGCCTCGGGCTCCCCGAGGCCGTGATGAGCGACAACACCATCGTCTTCCACGAGCCCGTGCGGCCCGGCGACCGATTGGTCACCCGCCAGATCCTGCAGTCGGTCAGCGACGAGAAGACCACCAAGCTGGGCACGGGCCGGTTCTGGGTCATCGACGTGGTGTACCGGAACCAACGCGGCGACCTGGTGGCCGTCGAGAGCTACACCGGCTTCGGCTATCGCCGGGCCGGCGCTCCGGGTGGCTCGGAGGCAACGTCGTGACCGCCGCCACCGGCGACCGCCTGCTGCTCGGGGACGTGGCCGTGGGCGACGAGCTCGCACCGCTGTCTTATCCGGTGACCGCCACCACCGTGGTGCTCGGAGCACTGGCCGCCCGTGACTGGCGCCCCATGCATCACGACAAGGACTTCGCCGTGGAACGCAACGGCACTCGCGACATCTTCCTCAACACCCCCAATCAGGCGGCGTGGTTCGAGCGCTTCGTGACCGATTGGACCGGTCCCTACGGGCGCCTGCAGCGGATGACCTTCCGGATGCTCGGATCGATCTTCCCCGGCGACACCATGGTCTTCCGCGGCGCGGTCACGGGCACCGGGGTCGATGAGACGGGGTGCGGCTGGGTGGCCCTCGACATCTCCGTCTCGGTGGACGGGGACGCCAAGACGACCTGCAGCGCCAGGGTGGCGCTGCCGGTGGCGGCCGACGACAACCCGTGGGAGCGCGGCGGCGAGCGTTGGAAACCGTGATGGACCGCAGTTCCGAACTGCCACCCGGATCACCCGAACAGGAGAGCTGACATGTTGGACCTGAAATTCAACGCCGAGCAGGACATGCTCCGCGACACGGTGCGGGGCCTGTGCGCCACGGCCAGTCCACTCAGCGTGGTGCGCGAGCTCGAGGACGACCCGGTGGGGTACTCACCGGAGCTGTGGAAGCAGCTCGCCCACCTCGACCTCATCGGCCTCCAGCTGCCCGAGCAGTACGGTGGCTCGGGAATGACCGCACTGGAGGGTGCGGTGGTCTACGAGGAGTTCGGCCGCTCGCTGGCCCCGTCGCCTCACTTCGTGAGCTCGATCCTGTCGGGCGGGGCACTGGCCCGAGCCGGCAGTCAGGCGCAGAAGCAGGAGTGGCTGCCCCGCATCGTGAGCGGCGAGGCCATCCTCACGCCGGCCTGGCTCGAGCCCGAGGGCGGATTCGGGCCCAAGGGAGTACAGGTCAGGGCGGTGCCCGACGGCGACGGCTTCGTCCTCACCGGGACCAAGCGCCACGTGGCCTTCGCCAGGGCGGCCACCGCCCTCGTGGTGCTGGCCCGGAGCGGCGACGCCACGAGCGACGTCGACCTCTTCCTCGTCGACCCATCGGCTGACGGGGTCACCCTGACCCAGCAGATGACCCTGGCCTCGGACACTCAGTACCGGGTCGATCTCGACCAGGTGCGGGTCACCCCCGCCGATCGGCTGGGGGCCGCCGGCACCGGCTGGTCCACCTGGGACACGGTCATGCACGACGGGATCATCCTGGCCGCGGCCCAGGCCGTCGGCGGTGTGCAGTACGCACTGGAGATCACCGTGCAGTACGCCAAGGACCGCCACCAGTTCGACAAGCCGCTCGGCGCCTTCCAGGCCCTGGCCCACTACCTGGCGGACGCCTCGACCGCCGTCGACGGCGCCGAGATGCTGGTGCACGAGGCTGCCTGGGCGCGGTCGGAGGGGCGCACCGTGGCCAAGCTGGCCCCGATGGCCAAGCTGTTCGCCTGCCAGACGTTCCGGGACGTCACCGCCACCGCCCAGCAGATCTTCGGGGGCATCGGGTTCACGGTGGAATTCGACATCCAGCTCTATTTCCGGCGGGCCAAGCAGCTGCAGATCTCGTGGTGGGACACCCGGTACCTCGAGGAGCTGGTGGCGGCCGCCGTGCTCGACGCCTGACCATCCCGCCGGCCGGCTGACCCGGGCGGGGCCACGGCGAACCCTGTGACCAGCGCCTTGCCCGGCTCCGGTCCAGCCCGAATCCCGCGCCCGGCCTTCGGTTGCGCTACGGTCGGTTTGGTGACGGGGGACAGTCGCGACGCACGTACCAGGGGGAAGGCAGATGGCAACTGACAACACGGTACTGGCGGGCCCCGCTCAGGCCGGTCCGCCCTCGACTCACGGACCGCTGTTCCGGTTCTTCTTCGTGCATGAGATCGACGAGTACCCGTCCGGCGGCAAGCGCACCGGGTACCTGGCCCTGGCGGTGCTGGCCACCATCGTCCTCTACTACACGTACTTCACCCAGACCGGCGTCACGCCACAGATCCTGCGGTACTTCCACATGTCGTTCGCGTACTACGTGGCGATCGTGATCGTCTCCAACTTGCTCGGTGCCTTCGCCTCGCTGCCGGCGTCGAAGACCGACCAGCTCGGGCGGTCGAATGTCATCATCTACGGCCTCTTGATCATCGGAGTGCTGGTGGCAGTCGGTGTCCCTCTGTGCAAGACCCAGCTCGAGTTCTTCATCGTGATCAGCCTGCTCGGCGTGGTGGAGGGGGCGATCTTGGTGGCCACCCCGGCGCTCGTGCGCGACTTCTCGCCCCAGCTCGGTCGGGCCTCGGCCATGGGCTTCTGGACAGTGGGTCCGGTCGCCGGATCCCTGCTCACCTCGGTCGTCGCCACCAATACCATCGATCACTTCCTGCGCACCTACGGCCTCCCCGGGTGGAAGTCGCAGTTCATCATCTCCGGTGGCATCTCCGTCCTCGTCTTCGTCGTCTCCCTCTTCTTCATGAAGGACCTCTCCAAACGGCTCCGAGAGCAGCTCATGGTGTCGCAGCACGACCGAGCTCTGGTCGAAGCCAAGGCCAGGGGCATCTCGGAGGACGAGTTGGTGACCGCCACCCGGCACCCGTGGCGGCAGATCCTGAAGTGGGATCTGGTCGGCTCGGCCCTGGGCATCTCAGTCTTCCTGCTCTTGTACTACGCCGCCTCGGGGTTCTTCACCATCTTCTGGGCCACGGTGTACCGTGACCACACCGGCCTCAACCTGTCGACATCACAAGCCAACTACCTGAACATCTGGTTCTGGAGCGCCGACGCGGTGGCCCTCATCGTCTTCGGCATCATCTCGGACAAGCTCCGGGTGCGGAAGCCGCTCATGTTGATCGGAGCAGTGGGTTCGATCGTCTTCCTGGTCCTGTTCGCCCGCCAGACCGATCATCCGTCCACCGGATTCGGCACGCTCATCACGCTCGAGGTGCTCCTGGCCGTCTGCATCTCGCTCACCTACGCCCCGTGGATGGCCGGGTACACCGAAATGGTGGAGGCCAGAAACCCAGCGCTGGTGGGCACCGGCCTGGCCCTGTGGGGGTGGATCCTCCGGCTGACCGTCGGCCTCTCCTTCATCTTCCTGCCACTGGTGGTGACCTCGGTCAACCCGGTGGTGGACAACCTCGCCTACGCCCAGACCTTCCCCGGCGGGACCGCTCCGTTCAACGTGCAGCAATTCCAGATCGAGCATCCTCAGCTCGTGGCCTTCGCTACCACCAACGCCAGTTGGCTGAGGCCTCTGTCTGACCCGAAGAACGCCAACGTCGTCGCCGCCGCCCATTTCTCCCCGACGGCGGCCAATTTGGCCGCCCTGCAGAAGGCGGTCGGACCTGCAGTGGTGACCAAGGTGTTGGCCAATTTGACCGAAGTGAATGGTCCGGTCTGGACCTATCGGACGCAGCTGGCCTACCTGTCCGTCCACCAGAACCAGCTGACTTCATTGCTCAACGGGGTGGGCAAGGCTCATTCGCAGTGGAAGAACTGGTTCTGGGTGTCCGTCGGGGGCATGGTTCTGTTCATCCCGACCATCTGGCTCAATCGGGGTCGGTGGAGTCCGAAGAATGCCCGAAAGGACGAGGCGAAACACGAGGAAGACGTGGCCCAGGAACTGCGAGAGCTGGTGGGGGCCAACGCCTGACCCGCACGGCGCCCGCTGGCCGCTTCAGGCCAGAGCCGGCGCCACCCGCTCGACGAAGAGCTCCAGCGATCCCCATCCGAGGGCCGGGTCGAGCCCGGACACCAGTGGCTTGAGGTTGAGGGCGGCGCGGGGGTCCAAGCGCTGGGCCAGGGCCACGCACTCCTCGGGGGTCACCACCGCGTACAGGCCGGAGTCCCTGAGCTCGTCGACTCCCTCGACCGGGGTCCACGGGCTGGTCCCGGGGACGGCCGTCGCCATCCGGGCGTAGGCCCGGGCCTCGTGGAGGGCGTGCGGGCCGAGCTCGGACCACGACCGCTCGGGATCGTCGGTGACGAAGACCCACAGGGGCCCGTCCGGCCATAAGAGGATCCCGTCCCCCTTCCCCAGTCGCCGGCACTCGGCGACGTAGGCATCAGCCAGCCGCTGGTCGGGCAGGGCGGGGAGGTAGGCGTCTCCGAAGCGGGCGGCCCGCTTGGGGGCCGATCCGCCGACGATCAGGAACGGCCGGGGCCGCTGCACGGTGCTCGGCGTCACCGTGACCTCCCGTCCCCGATAGGTGAAGGCCTCACCGGTCAGGCCGGCCACCAGGGCGGCCAGCTTCTCCTCGAAGATCGTCCCCCGCCGGTCGAAGGGGACGTCGAACATGGCGAACTCCTCGGGGACGTAGCCCGGCACCACGGTGAGCTCCACCCGGCCGTTGCTCATGACATCGAGCACGGCCACGTCCTCGGCCGTGGCGATGGGATCGCGCAGGGTGAGCACGAGCGCCGACAGCATGATGCGGATCTGCTGGGTGCGGCCGGCCACGGCGCCACCGAACACGAACGGGGAGGGGAGGTAGCCGTCGGACGATCCGTGGTGCTCGGAGATGACCACCCGAGGGCAGCCCTTGGCGTCGGCCCATGCCGTCATGGCCAGTGCCTCGGCATAGAGGTCGGTCCGGGGGGTGCCGAAGGCCGGGGCCCGTAGATCGTGGTGGATCAACCAGTTGCTCACGGGGCCTCCTGATCAGCGGGCAGTCGGGCGGAGTCCGGACGGGGTCCCGGCGTCGGCGAGGACGGCACCGTCACGCGCCGCGTCCCGGTCACACCGGCTAGTCGGCGGCGGATCCCCCGCCGACCGAGGGCACCGCCTCGATGGAGGGAATCCCGGGCATGAGGCCCGGCCCGGGGACGGCGCGGCTCCGGGCACCGCCCAGCATCTCTTCGTCCTGACCTTCGACGGCGGTCCCGGCCACCAAGGGCGAACGGGCCAGGACCACGACTCCCACGATCAGCACTGCCAACGCCACCGCCTCCAACGTGGTCCACAGGACGCCGGTCCTGAGCTTCTCGGCGAAGAGGGTGATCCCCAGGGCGATGCTGACGAGGGGGTTGATGGTGACCAGCGTGGTCCGTGACGCGGTGATCGGCCCCGCATGGAGGGCGTTCTGCAACAGGAACAGGGTGCCGATCCCGGTGATGCCGAGCAGGTAGGGCTGCGCATGGGTGAAGACGTGGCCCCACCCCTGGGTGATGTAGGTCGTAGTGGCCTTGGTCAGCGCGGCGGTGAAGGCGGCGCTGACCGCGGTGGCGGCGCCGAACGAGGCCGCCCGCCACCATCGGGGCCCGCGCAGTGCGGCCACGATGAAGCCGCCCACGACCACGAAGAGCACGCCGTAGGCGACGAGCCATTGATTGCTGGTCGGGATGGCATGCCCGCCCTTGGGCGCCGCGGCCAGGAAGAAGCCACCGAGGCCGATCACGATGGTCACCGAGCCCAGCCACTCCCGCCAACCCAGCCGGTAGCGGAACCAGACGGCGAGGATCAACAACAGGAACAGCAGCTCGGTGGTCAGGATCGGTTGGACGATGCTGAGCTCGCCGAACCGCAGGGCGGTGGCGATGACGGCGAACTGACCGAGGCTCAGGACGAATCCGATGAGCCACACCCCCCGCCGGAAGGCATGGGTCATGAGGCTGAGCCGGAGGGTGGTGGACGCAGGGGCCGTCTCGACGCCGAGGCGTTGCAGCACGGAGACCAGTGCGTTGATGAAGGCGGCGAGCGCCGCCAGGAGATAGGCCACGACCACGTTGTAGTCGCAAAACAGGGGACGTGCGTTGCACGGGCGACGGGACAGGCCTGGCCCTGACTGCCATCGGGCCTTTCGGACCGCCGCCGACCGTCCCGTCAGGCGTCCCGCCGAACGATCTTCCACGGCCCAGCTCGGACAGCCGGCTGGGAACCGGAGGGCCGGTCAGCAGGCGGTGGCGCCATCGATGGGCGTCGATGCATCGGGTCCGAGGTCGTCGCCCTCATCGAGTGGTCCGACCACGGGTCCCCGGCCCGCGTCGTCGGCGCCGGCGTCGGGCATGTGCAGGCCGAGCGCGTACCCCTCCAGGAAGACCCCGGCCTCCTGCTGTCGCGGAAAGCGCCGCTCGAGCTCCCGGAACCGGGGCGAGTGGGAGGGCTCGATGAGGTGCGCCAGCTCGTGGACGATGACCGCGTCGAGCACCCAGTCCGGCACCACCCGCAGGCGTTCCGAGATGCGGATCTCACGGGTCTCCAGGGTGCACGAGCCCCATCGTTTGACCTGCGTCGCCGACCAACGGATGGACGACGGGGCGACGCCGTCGAAATGGCTGCGGCCCAGGGCCAGCGCCCGCTGCTCGAGCTGGTCGTCGGAGGCGTGCAGATGGGGTCGGTGCCGGGCCAGCCGGAGGGAGAGGGTCTCGACCATCCGGTCGCGCTCGGTGCCGCGCAGGTGGGTGGGGACGACCACCACGATGCGGTCGCCTTCCCAGTGGGCGCCGGCGGTCTTCTTCCGCCGCGTGCTGACGCGGACCTCGACGTGGGGGTGGAACAGGGTGGGGGCTTCGGTCGTGTGGCTCATGGGGGGCAGATTAGGGCCGGGGTGCTACGACCGGTGGCACCCGCGGGGGGGAACGCCGCTATTTCGGCTGGGGTCGTCGGCCGTAGGGGGGAGGAGCTCCCGCCTCGGAGACGTCCTCGGGCAGCTCGTCCGATGGTGGCCTCAGAGCGCGCCAGGCGGCGGCACCGAGGATGCCGCCGACGATCGGGAACACGATGAACACCCAGAGCTGGCTGAGGGCCCAACTCCCCTGGAAGACCGCGGTCGACAGGCTTCGGGCCGGGTTGACCGACGTGTTGTCGATCGGGATGGAGATGAGGTGGATGATGGTGAGAGTGAGTCCCACCGTGACCCCGGTGAGCCCGACCGGCATGGACAGGCGACTGGTGGAGGCGATGATGAAGACGAAGACCCCCGTGAAGACCACCTCGGCCAGCATCACGGCCCCGAGCTTGAACCCACCCGGCGAATGGATGCCGTACCCGTTGGAGGCGAAGCCCGAGGTTTCGGCACTGAACGGGATCGAGCTGCTCTTGGCAATGATGTAGATGACCAGTGCGCCGATGAGGCCCCCGACGACCTGTCCGACGATGTAATAGGGCAGCTCCCGCGTCTTCGTCTTGCCGATGATCCACAGTCCGAGGGTGACCGCCGGATTGATGTGGCAGCCGGAGATGGACCCGATGGCGTAGGCGGCGACCAGCAGGCTGAACCCGAAGGCCACGCCACCCCGATCATCCCGACCGAGCCTCGGGGGAAGAATCCGCCGGTGGCCAGGATGGCCGTCCCCGGCCCTCCCACGATCAGGATCATCGTCCCGATCGCCTCGGCGATGCCGATTCTGACGCGTGTGTCCATGGTGGTCCTCCGATGGGCCTTGGCTGGGTTATCCACGCCGTCCACGGCCGTGACCGACTGTCG
The DNA here is from genome assembly GCA_015478655.1 of Acidimicrobiales bacterium. Classification (GTDB taxonomy): domain Bacteria; phylum Actinomycetota; class Acidimicrobiia; order Acidimicrobiales; family RAAP-2; genus Bog-756. Next base: position 18,650 of record JADMIJ010000057.1, read on the forward strand.
GCGCTTGCCGGACGGGAAAAATAGTAGGCAGGCAGGAGTCCGCCGACGCGGATGCCCGGGGCCGTCCCGAATGGGAGTTCCAGGGGCGCGAAGGTACGATGAACAGGTGCATCGGTACTTCACCCCCCGGTCGGTCGGGATGCATGTGACGCTCCTGATCCTGTTGCCGGTGTTCGCCTGGCTCACCTGGTGGCAGCTCGGACGGGCCCTCGACGGGAACACGCTGAGCTGGGCCTACACCTTCGAATGGCCGCTGTTCTCCGGGTACGCCGTGTACGTGTGGTGGCAGCTGATCCACGACCAGGCCACCGGGCTGTCGCCACGGGCCCTGCCCGGCCCGGGTGGGGAGGTGGCCGGCGCGGACGGCCACGACCAGCCCGGATGGGCGCTGTCCGGCGGGCGCAGGAAGAACGTGGCCATTGCCGCCCGCACGGCCGTGGGCGAAGGGGAGGCCGGACACGGGGAGCGGTTCGCACCCCAGACGGCTGAGGAGGCGGAGCGGTTGGCGGCGTACAACCGCTACCTGGCCGGGCTCAACGCCGATTCCGGTTCCGCCAACCGGTGACCGGGCCCTCGGCCCTATGCGGTCGGATCGGAACCGGGACGCTCCCGGTGCGGAGGCCGGGGGACCCGTGCACGGCGCGCTGATCCGCTACCGGGTCATGACCTACATCGTGGGCTCGGCCCTGATCGTGCTGGTGTTCGTGGGCGTGCCGTTGCAGGTGTGGGCGCATTTCCCGATGGTGGCGAAGGTGGAAGGGACCATCCACGGCTACCTGTACCTGGTGTACCTGATCGCCGCCGCCGACCTGGCCCGTCGGGCCCACTGGCGACTGGGCCGGATCCTGGCCGTGGTCCTCTCCGGCTTCGTTCCTGGGCTGGCGTTCGTCGTCGAGCACCGGGTGGTCAAGCAGATGAGGGCCGAATGGGCCGAAGAGGGCGAGTGGCCGGTCGCCGAGCCCATGGGATCAGCCGTGAGCCGCGACGGTGCCTCCAGCGACCAGGGTCGACCCTGAGCGTCAGCGCCCACCGCGCAGCAGCACGCCGGGCCTCGCCCCGGTGTCGTGGCCGTCGGCGAAGGTGGTGACTCCGGACTTGATGGTCTCGACGTAGCCGGTGGCATCCTGGACGATGCGCTTGCCCCCGGCAGGGAGGTCGTCGACCACCACCGGGTTGCCCAACTGCAGGCGGTCGTAGTCGATGAGGTTGAGGTCGGCGACCGCCCCGGGCTCCACCGTGCCGCGGTCGCCGAGCCCGTAGAGGCGGGCCGTATCGTGCGACTGCTTCTTGACCACCCACTCGATGGGGAGCCGTTCCCCCCGAGCTCGGTCGCGGGTCCAATGGGTGAGCATGAAGGTGGGCTGGCCGGCGTCGCAGATGACCCCGCAATGGGCCCCTCCGTCGGCGAGCCCGGCGGCGGCCCGGGGATGCAGCAGCATCTCGCGCGCCGGGGAGAGGTCGCCCATCGAATAGTTGAGGATGGGAACGTAGAGGAGTCCGCATCCGTTGTTCTCGAGCATGGCGTCGTAGGCCACCGAGAGTGGAGGACGACCCGACACCGCGGCGATACCAGCCAGCGACTGCTCGGGGCCGGGCTCGTACTCCGGAGGACTGCCCAGGGCGAACGTAGTCCGGTAGGCCTGCTCCATCCGATCGACCGAGTCCGGGCCGGGCTCCCAGGATTCGATGGACCGGCGCACCTCGTGTCTCTCGAGGGCAGCCACGAACTCCTCCCGGGACAGGCCCTTGGCCTTCAGCTCCTGATAGGCCGGGATGAGGTCGAACAGGCTGTAGGTGGTGAAGTGGCCGGACAGGAGACCGGTGGCCCGGCCCGCCACCTGCGGCCAGAGGTCCGCCCCCTCGGACACGGCGCGCAAGGACTCGTCCATCAACTCGCGCCACAGCTCGGGGGCGCTGTCCACCTGGAGGAGGGCGAAGGTGACCGGGCGGTGGATGGCGGAGGACAGCCGGCGCATCCAGTCGACCTCCTTACGCGGGCCGACGATGTCCTCGCCGGCGGACCCGGCCGGGGCCAGCTCGAACACGCCGGCACCAAGCTCGCCCAGGGCGCTCCCGATGCCGAAGAGCTCGTCCTCGGCAGCAAACGTGCCCGGCACGGGCTCGCCGTCGATGGCCAGGTGGGCGAGGGTGCGGGAGGTCGAGAAGCCCAGCGCCCCGGCGGCCACGGCTTCTTTGACCAGCTGCTTCATGGCCCCGATGTCCTCAGGCGTGGCGACCTCGTTGCGGGCACCCCGATCGCCCATCACATAGGAGCGCACGGCGCCGTGGGCGATCTGGGTGCCCACGTCCATGGTCCACTGGCGCCGGTCGAGGGTGTCGAGGTACTCGGGGAAGGTCTCCCACTCCCACTGCATCCCCTCGGACAAGGCGGTGCCGGGGATGTCCTCGACGCCCTCCATGAGGCCGATGAGCCACTCGTGGCGGTCCGGCCGGGCCGGTGCGAACCCGACCCCGCAGTTGCCGGTCACGATGGTGGTGACGCCGTGCCAACTGCTGGGCGCCAGCACTTCGTCCCAGGTGGCCTGGCCGTCGTAGTGGGTGTGGATGTCCACCCATCCCGGCGTGACCAGAAGGCCGTCGGCGTCCACCATGCGCGTTGCCGGCTCACCGCCGAAGGATCCGACCCCGGTGATGCGTCCCCCGTCGACGGCCACATCGGCGGTCCGGGCCGGAGCCCCAGTGCCGTCGACGACCGTTCCCCCTCGAATCACGAGGTCATGCATGGTCTGTTCCCCCTTGGAAGGCAGTCCCTCGATGCTGGCATGCATGCCGGTCATCCGCAATGACGGTACGGCCCGGGGGTTCGGTGGCAAGGTTTATCGCGGGGGGATCGAGTAGGTGACCTGGGCCTTGGCCACCACATCGTCACTTCCAACGGAGTACATGGCCACCTCGGCCACCCCGAGTTGTCGCCCGAGCTTGAGGAGCGTGCCCACCGCCACCACATCGATCAGGGCCGGCTTGCGCAGGAAGTCGATGTGCAGGCTGGTGGTCACGGCCAAGGCCACCGGTCCGAGCTGGCCGATGATGACCAGGTAGGCGGTGCAGTCGGCCAGGGCCATGAGCGACGGACCGGACAGGGTGCCACCGGGCCGGCTGTTCTCCTCCCGTACGGAAAGGCGCATCCGGATGGTGTCCCCGGTGATGGACTCCACCGCATAGGGAAGGGGGCCACCCGGGAACGCTCCTTCCAGGAAGTGCTGGAGTTGCTCGACGGTCATGGTGGGAGCGGTGCTCATCGCACGGGCAGCGTACCCATAGCCGGGGATCGCCAGCAGCCGACTGTGCACTGAGTGTCATGCCAGACTGTGGCTCTCGGGCCGAGGCTGCTCGATGAATCGGACGGTTGGGTTGCCGGGCGTGGGCCAGAACAGCACAACGAGGGGGAGTGGCGTGTTGGGTGAAGAGCACCAAGCGGCCTCCGAGCTGGCGGGCGAAGCCGGAATGCGCCTGATGGAACTTCGTTCCCGGTCGGAACCGGGCCGGCCCCTCGGCAAGGAAGGCGATCAACTGTCGCACCAGCTCCTCATGGAGCGCCTCGCCGACCGGTTTCCGGCGGATCGGGTCCGCTCGGAAGAAGCAGACCAATCGAAGGCCCTGGGCACAGAGAGGGGCCGGATCTGGATCATCGATCCACTGGATGGGACCCGTGAGTACTCGGAAGGCCGAGAGGACTGGGCCGTGCATGTAGCGCTGGCCATTGACGGCGAGCCGGTGGTGGGTGCGGTGGCCCTTCCCGCACTCGATCTGGTGTTGGGGACGGGGGAACCCCCGTCCCTCTCTGCTCCCGCCGCCGTGCCGCGCATGGTCGTGAGCCGCACGCGGCCTCCAGAGTTCTCATCGTTCATCGCCCAGAGTCTGGGGGCGACCACCATCCCCATGGGATCGGCTGGAGCCAAGATCGCCGCCGTCATCCGCGGCGAGGCCGAGGTCTACGTCCATGCCGGCGGACAGTATGAGTGGGACTCCGCTGCGCCCGTGGCGGTGGCCCTGGCCAGCGGGCTCCATGCCAGCCGCCTCGACGGCTCGCCTCTCCGCTACTCGCAGGCCGACCCGTGGCTACCCGACCTAGTGGTGTGCCATCCGACCCTGACCGACGCCGTCACCGAGGCACTCAGCGCCTTCGGCGTGTCGGCGGCGGGGTGATCGCGTGAAGGCACGGGTCGGCGGAACGTGATGGTGGCCACCGACGCCGACGGAAGCGCCACGCCGCCTGTCTTCGGCGCCGCTCGGTTGGGCCCGATCACGCTGAAGAACCGGATCATCAAGGCGGCGACTTTCGAAGGGGCGACACCAAAAGGCGTGATCACCGACGAGCTGATCGCGTTCCACCAGCGAGTGGCACGGGGTGGGGCCGCCATGACCACCGTCGCCTATCTGGCCGTGTCGCCCGAGGGCCGCACCGATCGTCATTGCGTGATGCTGGGAGAGGAAGCCCTCCCCGGTCTACGCCGGCTGACCGATGCCATCCACGGGTCGGGGGCCGCCGCCTCCGCCCAGATCGGCCACGCCGGCCCCGTGGCCAACGGGCGGTCGAACAGGTCGCCCTCGCTGGCCCCGTCGCGCCGGTTCAGCCCGACCGGAGAGGTGACCCGAGCGGTGTCGGAGCGGGACATGGCGAGGATTGCCGAGGACTATCGACGAGGGGTCGAGATCGCAGTGGAGGCGGGGTTCGACTGCATCGAGATCCACCTCGGTCACAACTACCTGTTGAGTGCGTTCCTCAGCCCCAAGTTGAATCGACGAACCGACCAGTGGGGGGGGAGCATGACGAACCGGGCCCGCTTCCCGCGTGAGGTGGTCAACGCCGTCAAGGATGTGGTTGGTGACCGGCTGGCGGTGACGGCAAAACTGAACATGGCCGACGGAGTGCCCGGTGGACTGTGGGTGGACGAGAGCCTCGAGTTCGCCCGAATGCTCGAGTCCGACGGCGCTCTCGACGCGGTCGAGTTGACCGGAGGGAGCTCGCTGTCCAATCCGATGTACCTGTTCCGGGGAGACGCACCCCGGCGCGAATTCGGAGCCACCCTGCCGGGTCCCTTGCGGCTCGGATTCAAGGCTGTGGGATCACGATTTCTCAAGGAATACCCATTCGAGGAGGCGTACTTCCTTCCCTATGCCCGACAGTTCCTGGACGCCCTCTCGATCCCTCTCACCCTGCTGGGCGGAGTGAACCGACTGGACACCGTCGAGGGTGCTCTGTCCGAAGGGTTCACGTTCGTGGCCATGGCCCGGGCGCTGCTGCGGGAGCCGGACCTGATCCGACGATGGGAAGAGGGTGAACGGTGCGAGGGCCGGTGCATCCATTGCAACAAGTGCATGCCCACCATCTACAGCGGGACCCGGTGCGTGCTGGTGCCGGAGGGCGAACCGGTCTGACCTGAGCCGGCGGACATCGTGGGCTCCCCATGTTCCAGCGCGGCGCGCTGGGATCGGCGCTCGTATCAGTTCACTCCGGGATCAGGGTCTTCTCGCCCGGCCCACTTCCGGAGCGTCGAGGTCCCACCCCTCGTCATCGCCTGCTTGTGCACGCCGGCGTGGGCTGGGCTCCCCGAGTCCGTCGGGGTCGTCTCCGCCTCCGTCGAGGGTGATCATCGCCTCGGGATCATCGAACACAGCGCCCGCCTCCTCGAGCTCACGGTCGTCCACCTGAAGGGTCGGATCGAGCGAGGGATCGAGCTCGACCGACTCGAGGAATTCCGGATCGAGCTGGGTTTCGTCATCGAACGCTTCGTCACCCTGCTCGAACGGCTCCGTGCCTGAGGGCACGTCAGGTGACCAGTCATCGGTCTGGCTCATTGCATCTTCTCCGTGTGTCATCGGCCCTATGTGATCGATCGTAGGGCCTGCGGCGGTGCAATCGGACTCCTTCGGCATGCAGCGCTTCGAGTCCGCCATGGGAGATCGCCTCTGCTCGACATGCTCGCTGCCGAAAGACGAGTTGGCCCCGAGCGGTTCGGTCGAGAGACCTAGACTCGTGGATCCGGGTCGGGCCCACGTAGCTCAGGGGATAGAGCACTCGTTTCCTAAATGAGGTGTCGCAGGTTCAAATCCTGCCGTGGGCACACTGCGATGTATTGCCACGCCTGATCCTTGACGGATCGATAACGGCTGATGCTGGACACGATCACGGCTGATCCTTGTCGCAGTAACGGCTGATCCTTGACACTCCGATTCCACCGGGCCTCCGCTGTTCCCAGCGAGAGGAGGTGGCCGAGTGTTCATGGAGCTGAGCAAGGTGCAACAGCGTTACGACGCCGTTCTGGGCGTCATTCGAGACGGCCTCACGGTGACCGAGGTGGCCGAGGCCTATGGCGTGAGCCGACAGAGCGTGCACGTCTGGTTGCCCGCTATGAACAAGGCTGCCTTCCGGCTCTGGCCGAACGGTCCCACCGGCCCAGATCCTCCCCATTGCAGATGCCCGCCGCGGTCGAGTCGAGGGTCCTCGAGCTCCGCCGGCAACACTCGTCGTGGGGACAGGTCACTCTCCGCCACCGTCTGGAGGAGAAGGGGGTCATGCCGCCGCCCTCCCTGTCGGCCATCTACCGGGCCCTCAGGTGGCGAGCACCGAGTGGGTCTTGCCGGCCTGGATGGTCGATCAGCGAGGAGTTTTCTTGAGCGAGCCTCTCTGCTGGACCGGCATCTTCTGGTGCTTCTTCAATGGGTACTGCGGCTGGTTGGAGTCATTTAGTTCGATCAACTGGGCCGTCGAACACTCCGTGCTGATCGGGGGCACCGTGGTTGATGGAGAGGTGATCGGTAGGCGTTGTGGCTTGGTGATTGGTGCGCCGAGGGCGGGCAGAGCCGCGGTCAGGTCTCCGGTCACCGATCGGCGCCAGGTCGATAGGGTCGGCACCGTCACTCCGAAACGGGTCTCCAGAAAGCGGAGCTGGGACGTGTGATCGAAGGTGTCGGAGCACACCCATCCGCCCACGCTGAACGGAGACACAACCAGCATGGGTACGCGCACCCCGAGCCCGATCGGCCCGGCGACACCATTGGCATCGGCGGGCAGCGGATTGACGGTCAGGTACTCACCATTCGTTCCCGGTGACGGGGTCGGCGGAGACACGTGGTCGAAGAAGCCGTCGTTTTCGTCCCAACTGATGAACAGCACCGTCTTTGCCCACACGGCCGGGTTGGAGAGGAGCGTGTTCAACACCTGTTGGATGTACCACTCACCGAGGGCGGCCGGAGCTGGCGGATGTTGGTCGAATCCGATGGGAGGAATAATCCACGACACCGAAGGGAGCTGTCCAGAGGTGACATCCTTGGCGAAGTCATCGGGCCCGTTCGGGGAACCCAGGCCTCCGGCCACGTTGGGACCGTAGTAGCCGAAGGCGTTCTGGTGGAGCGAGCTGGTTGGGCTCTGGTACTGCGAGAAGTACTGCAACACATTGTCGTTCAGGAGCATGGACGAGCCGCTGGTGATGTCGTAGCTGCTGCCGTAGGGGTTGTACGTGCGCCACGAAACGTTGGCGGCATCGAGCGCCTCGGGCATGGTCGTCCATGAACAGGTGAACTTCTTGGCCGCGTCGAAGTTGGTCACCAGGATGGGGCCGCCAGCCGCGCCAGCGGGGTCGAGGGTTCCCGACATTGACATGAGGCGGTTGGGGTGGGTCGGCCCGAGCACCGAGCAGTGGTAGCCGTCGCAGATGGTGAACTTCTCCGCCAGCGAGTACATGAACGGAATGTCGGCCTTCTTGTAGTAGCCCATAGTGTCGATGCCGTGGCTCGGCCCCTCGAACGAGGGCGAGGTGTGCGTCGACACGAAGGAGTCCATGGCCCCGCCGTTCCAGCTCAGGTGCTGGGGTGCCCAATTGTGGGTCAGGTCGTAGGTGCATTCGGCATCGGAGTTCGCCGTGTCGAGATGGAAGGGCAGCAACGTCGGATACTTGCCACCGGGGCTGTCGGGCCACGCCTGGGCGAATACGCCGTTGTTCCCGGCTGGATGGTCGTTGAAGCCCCGCACTCCCTTCATCGTGCCGAAGAAGTGGTCGAAGGAGCGGTTCTCCATCATCAAGTAGACGACATGGTCCACAGCGCCAAGATCACTTCCAGCTGCCTTGACCCGTGCGGCGCGGCGCACTGTGTCCGCACCTGACGTTTGGACGTTGCCGAGTGCTGCCAAGCCGAGCGCGGCTGCTCCACCGATGCCCCCCGCCAGTACCTGCCTTCTGCTGAAAGTTCCATTCGCCATGGAGAGGTTGTAACACAACCGTTCACACACCGTTCACCTGAAGATCAATTGCCGTCTAGATGTGGGAGTCTCTCGGCACGATCGTGACCAACCGATTGTCATCCATGGTGACTGATCGGCCACAGTGTGCGTTCGGCGCCTTAGGGCCCGCCGCGATTTTGATTACGCGTTTGGCGTCGGCGTGAGCGTGT
>JADMIJ010000182.1 GCA_015478655.1 Acidimicrobiales bacterium
GACCCGGCCACCATCAGCGTCTTCGCCTGAAAACCCGCCGGTCGTCACGGCTCATGCACCCTTGAACGACCCCTCACGCCCCGCTATCCAAGTACCTCCGTGCTGCCATCGATGTTCGCGGGGGTGAAGGCGGAGCGGCTGAGGGCGGTAGCGATCATCTCGGCGATTACCTTCTTCGGGCTGGCACTCGGCCCACTGGTCGGCGGGTTCCTGCTCAAGCACTATGCGTGGGGCTCGATCTTCTTGATCAACGTGCCGATCGTCGCGATCGCACTGCTCGCCGTCTGGCGCCTAGTGCCGGAGACCAGGGATCCGCGCGAGCCGCCGCTTGATTGGTTTGGAGCTGCACTGTCGATCGCAGGAGTGAGCGCGCTGGTATACGGCATCATCGAGCAGCCGATGTACGGGTGGGGCTCGGTTCGGGTGCTGGCTGGCGTCATCGCCGGCGTCCTGCTATTGGCAGTGTTCGTTGCCTTGCAGCTGCGCGGGCGTCTGCGCGTGGCGGATTTGAGGCTGTTCGGCCGTCCGTTCTTCGGCCTCTCGACGTTCGCGATAGCGATCGTGATGTTCGCGCTCGGTGGCGTGTTCTTCATGCTGCCGCAGTTCTTGCAGATCGTACAGTCACACGACGCGCAGGCGACGGGCATCCGGATGCTGCCCCTGATGGGCGGGCTGATCCTCGGTGCCGGGCTTGCCGACCAGCTGACCGCGAAGGCCGGCTACAAGGTGATGATCGCGGGTGGGCTTGTGGTGAGCTCCGCCGGTGCCGTGCTTCTGTCGCTGATCGGCGCCGCCAGCGCCTTCGGGATGATTGCCGGCGCGGAGGCGGTGATCGGGCTGGGGATGGGGCTCGTGCTTCCGACCGCGGGCGACGCGGTCGTCGGCGAGCTGCCCGAGACCGAGAGCGGGAGCGGGTTCGCGCTGTTCCGCACCGCCCAGTTCGTCGCGCTCGCTCTCGGGGTCGCGATCCTCGGCTCGCTCCTTAACGAATCCTACCGAAGCGGGTTGAGCGGCCACCTCGGCGGACTGCCCGCACCGGTCCTCGGGGCGGCGCAGCAGAGCATCGCCGCCACCCAAGGGCTCGCCCCGCACGTCTTCGCCGCCGCCCGCACCTCCTACGCCAGCGGGATGGACGAGGTGATGCTCGTCAGCGCAGGCCTGCTTGTCGCGGCAGCGGTGCTGGTCACGCTGTTCCTGCCGGCGCGGGTCTCTCAGCAACGCAAGCTGGACGGGGCGGCTATTGCGGTCGCCACGGCCGCGGGCAACCCGCCCGGCCGCGTCGCTTCATCAACGCCGGCGCCGAACCAAAGCCGCCAGGTCCGCGCCCCGTCTCCGACGTCAGCGCACCCGGCGCTCACGCGCACGCGTGAACACCCAGCGGACATCGATCACTCAATACGCCCGGGGAAAACGTCATAAGCGAGTATTCAAGCCACCACGGGAGAAGCGATCGGCGAGCCGCCGCCGCTAGATGTGTTGTCCAAGCAGGTTGGTGCACTCGATCGGTGGCTTGCCTCCGAGAGCCGTGTGACCCCGGTGATGGTTGTAGAGGTGGAGCCAGCGGTCAAGCGCTCGGCTCCTCTCGGCGTTTGACCGGTAGATCCGCAGATCCGCACGTAGGCCCACTCGTCGAGAAGCGTGCGGTTGAAGCGCTCTACTTTGCCGTTCGTCTGGGGCCGACGGGGCCGGATTCGGCGGTGTTTAATGACCCCGAGGGCCTTGGTGAAGTCCTTGTCCAGGTAATTCTTGGCGTTGTCGGTGAGCACGGCCTCGACCCCGATGGCATGGTCGGTGAAGAACGACTCAGCTCGCTCCCAGAAGGAGGCGCAGGTGGGCCCACGCTCGTCGTCCAGGACCTCGGAGGAGGCGATCCGACTGTGGGCGTCGATGGCCGAGTGGACGTAGTCGTAGCCGACCTGGGTCGTGTGCTGGTGGGGGACGTTGCCCCGTCCGTGGGCCCGCCAGCCCCCGCCCGGTGGGATGCGGCCCAGCTTCTTGACGTCCACGTGGACCAGCTCCCCGGGCCGGTCGGTGTGGATCCGCCGGATCACCTGGCCGGTCGGTCGGTCCATCCAGGCGGGACGATTGAGCCCCTGCCGGCCGAGTACCTGGTGGACGGTGGAGGCCGGGGCACCCACGATGCTCGAGATCCGAGCGGGCCCGAGCTTCCGGCGCCGGCGGAGTCGGACGATCCGCCGCTCCAGGTGAGCCGGTGTGCGGTGCGGACAGCGCCGGGGCCGACTGGCGCGGTCCTCGAGACCGGCGCTCCCCTCCTCGAGCCATCGGTGCCACCAGTTGTCGGCCGTCTTGCGGGAGATCCCCATCTCCGCTGCCACATGGGCCACCGGCCGTCCGCTGGCGATGCGCTCGACCAGCATCATTCGACCGCGGACAGTCAGCGGGGCGTTAGCGTGCATCTGAGTCTCCTTGGGTTCGTGGGTCGTTGAGCAACCACACGATCCCTCGGAGACTCAGTTCATATGTGGATTCCCGCCCGTGTCACCAACGTGGGTGGACAACACAGCTAGACCTTGCCCGGAGCGAGCGCGCTAGCCGGAGCCGCCTGGCTGCTGTCCGCTGCCTCGCGATGGCGTAGGCGCAGCCTGATCGAGCGCTGGGCGAAGATCGCTCAAGTTCCCACACGCAGCGACCGCCTCGCTGCCGCGCGCGCCCGCGAGGAGCGCACCGAGCGGCTGCTTGCCGCCGAGATCGCGCTCGCCAAACAGCGCGAGACTTAAAGGACCAACTGAAGCATGCGGACGAAAGCAACGTAGAGGAAGGCGATTTAGGCTCGAGTGCGGCATCGGCTGATCGGCAGACTCGTCAGAAGATGTCCGAATCGCACAAGGATCTGGAGTAACTATTCAGGGCCCCTGACCACCTGATCCACCGCCAGGGAGAACACCGCGC
>JADMIJ010000183.1 GCA_015478655.1 Acidimicrobiales bacterium
GGTCAGGACCGCCAAGCCTTGTTGGACGCAATCCTGGCCATCGTCGCCGATCCCGGTATCCCGGATGAGGAGGTCGGTGGGCTGATCCGCGGGAGGAAGATCGGGTGGGAACGGCTTCGCTCCGCGCAGGCCACGGCCCAGCCCCCGCTGCCGCGCGATCACGGACATCTGGCCGCGTTGGACCGTTCGTACGGGTAGCTGCGGCAGTTCACTCCGCAGGTGCTGGACGCGGTGGGCTTCGCCGGCGGCACCGCCGCGACCGATCTGCTCAGGGCGGTGGAGATCCTGCGGGAGCTCAACGCCACCGGCACCCGCAAGGTCCCCGACACCGCGCCGGCCGGGTTCGTCGCGGCCCGCTGGCGCGGCTACCTCGACGCGGCGGCGACGGCGGGCAACGTCACCGCCTACCGGCACTACTGGGAACTGTGTGTCCTGCTGGCGCTCCGGGAGGGGTTGCGTACCGGGGATGTGTTCGTGCCCGGTTCGCCGCTACGCCGACCCGGCCGCCTACCTGCTCACCCCCACCCAGTGGCCGATCATCGGGTGGAGTTTGCCTGGGATGGCGCGCCAGCGTAGACAGATCGCTATCTCGGAATCAGTGCTCACCGTGCTCAGATCCCGCCGCCAGAGCGGTCGGCGTCGAGGCGGCGCAACACGGCGTGGAAGGCCGTGTAGTTCGCAACCAGATCGACTTCTCCGTCCGGCATGTCCGCCAGTGCCGCCAATGGGTCCGTTGAAGTCCGGTGGGGTACCTCAGCGTAGCTGAGCCGGACGCCTAGGTCGGCGGCCCGCTCTCCGCAGGCCGCGACAGGGCGGCCGGCGAGGTGTTCGAGCTCGACGTCCCAGAGCCAGGAGGTGTCCCGGCCGTCGGCTTCACGGGCATTCACCGCGACCACCACCGGCCGGGTGGGATCATCGAGCATGGACATGGTCGCCGACCAGCCCGCGGGGTTCTTGGCCAGCAGTAGCCGCACGGTATGGCGGCCATGGCGGATCCGCGCGTAGCGCCCGGCGACCCGCTCCAGTGCGGCGATGTGGGTGGCGGCGGTGTCGGCGGGTACGCCGGCGTGGACGCTGACGGCCAGCGCCATCAGCGCGTTGCCCAGGTTGACCTGACCTGGCATTGCGGTCGCAAGGTGTACCGAGACTCCAGGGCCGTGCGCGATCTCGGTCCCGGTGTCGATCCGCCAGCTCGGTGTGGGCTGGGTCAGCCCACACTCGCACGTCCAGGGGTGTGGCCCGACGGGGAGCTGGCGTGCGCAGCGTGGGCAGCCAAGCGTGTCGCCGCGCCACGCCGAGCCCGCGCCGGCCCAGACCGGGTGGCGTGCTGAGGTGGCAGCCCACACAACCATGGGATCGTTGGCGTTTGCCACGACGGTTGCGTTGGGGTGCGCGCGGACCGCTCGCTCGATCGCGGTGGCGGTGGCCCGGACCTCGGCTGCCCGGTCCAGCTGGTCGCGGGTCAGATTCAGCAGGACCATGGCGAAGGGGTCGACCTGCTCGGCTATTCGCGCCAGGTGCAGCTCGTCGACCTCGAGCACGGCCCAGCTGGCGTCGAGATCCTCGGCGAGCGCTGCTATCGCACCGTCTGCCATGTTGGATCCCGCCGTGTTGTGTGCGACGGGGCCCAGCGTTCGCAGCGCGGCGGCCACCATGTGGCTGGTTGTGGTCTTGCCGTTGGTTCCTGAGACCAGCACCACCCGCCGCCCTCGGGCCAGGCGCCGCAATGCCCCGGGGTCCAACGCCATCGTGACCCGCCCGCCGATGATCGATCCCCCACCCAGCCCGGTCCGGCGCGACAATTTCGCGGTTGTCAGGCCGGCCCGCAGGGCGACCCTGCTCCATCCGCCGACGTGATTGGGCCTGGCCGGCCCCTGCGCTGTGAGGGAATTCTGTGGTGATCGAGTCATCGTCGGATCTGTCGCACCAAGCGCAGGGCGGATCCCGCGCCGAGGTGCGGTAGGTAGGCCCGGCCAATGGCGGCAGCGATCGCGGGTAATGCAGCGGTGTCAGGATAGGCCATGTAGAGGGGCCGATAGTCTGGCTGGAACTTCGCCTTGAACGCAAGCAGTGAGCGGAACCCGTAGACGGGTTCGAGTGCACTCCCGGACATGTCGAGCATGTTCTGCAGTGTGTCGGGTTGCTCGCCGCGATCGAGACGGGCCAGGGGCACCCCGGACAGACTCAGGAGCTGGGAGCCTTCTTCCCGGAAGCACAGCGCGGCGGAGGCGATGAGAAACTCCATCACACCTCGGAAACCGGTCGCGCGGCGGGTCAATACCCCGACCCCGACCCGATCCGTCAACCGATCACCCGACCGCGACTTCACCTGACCAGCTCGGGGAACCCCTACGTGGGGGTGGGGTGGCGCCAGAGGGTGTGTACGCGGTGGGTGTGCTTTCCGATGAGGTCCAGTAGCCGGTCGGTGTCGAATCCGGGGAGTGCGCGCAGTCCTGTGACCAGTTCGGCGGTGGTGGGGTCGGTGAATCCGATGATGTGCCAGCGTCCGTCGCGGGTGCCCAGCAGGAACGAGGCGTGTTCTTGCCAGCTTCCGCCTTCGGCGGTCCATACCGCGACCTCGACCAGATCGCCGAGCAACCCCGCGAGATCCCCGGGTACCGGGGTGATGTCGACGGGAAGGAGTTGGCGCAGCGAGTCAGCCATCGCGGTGCGCGGCGTCGGGACCGCTGGCGGTGCGTTGAGTTCGCTGCTGTGATCGTTGGGGCGGTGCGCGGTGGTCATCGGGCCGGCTTCTGGTCTGAGGTGCGGGTGAGCGGGACGCGGGTCGGGACTGTCCCGCATGTGAGGTTGCCATCATGAGCCTCCACTGCGCTCAGGCGAGCTGGGCTGGGGTTGAACAGCCCTGCCGGTTGGTCCGCTGAGCATGTGGGCGACTCACCC
>JADMIJ010000058.1 GCA_015478655.1 Acidimicrobiales bacterium
CAATTATTCCACTCCACGGAGGACTAGCGGTGTATTATACAAAGATCTTTAGGTTCAGCGGAGTGACGATCGCAGGAGCCCTGAGGTTGAGGGAGGCTTCTGCGTTCTCGCATGATGGCCATCGCACGACATGCCTGAAGCAGCCAAATAGCGGCTGCTGACCCAACCGATGCCTGGATGAAACGAGATTGTTGGGCGCCACGCGCTTCTTCTATCTCATGATGGAGGGATGGAATGACCACTACCTCAGCACCGCTCGATCAGATCCCGGTCCCGAGTCGGCCAAAGTCAAGACCCGCACAACAGAGCGCGCTGGCTCGAATTGCCGGCTGGTGCCATGACCATCGGTGGTGGGTGCTGATCGTCTGGCTGGTCGCCCTTGTCGCCAGCAACGTGTTCGCCCAGATGGCCGGCAGCGCTTTTTCGAACAACCTGACCGGTGGCAAGCAGGAAGTCCAGCAGATCCTGGACGCCAACTTCCTGAACCAGGCCGGAAGCCCCGCCCAGGTGGTGATCACCACCACTACACCATTTTCGGACGGCGCCAATCGGGCTCGGACTGCCAGGTTGGTCGCTGCCCTTCGTCCCTTGGCTCATGTGTCCGCTGCGGTTAGCCCGTTCTCACCCGAGGGCGCTACGCAGAACTCACGGAACGGCCATGTCGCCTACGTGCGCGTCCAGTTCGACGAGCTGGCTGGGAATCTGCCTACGGCTGCCATCAAGACCGTGGTCAGCACGGCCGAATCGTTCAAGGCTCCCGGTTATCAGGTTGTGATCGGAGGCCAGGCCGTTGGGTTAGTTGCCGGCGCCAAACCGGGTTCGAGTGAAGGGATCGGCATCCTCGCCGCCATCATCATCATGCTGCTGGCCTTCGGTTCGGTTGTGGCCATGGGTCTGCCCATCATTACGGCTCTGTTCGGCATCGCCATCGGCTTCGCCGTACTCGACCTGTTGTCTCACGTCGTGACCACCCCCGTGTTCGCACCCCAGATCATGGCGATGATCGGACTCGGCGTTGGCATCGACTACGCCCTGTTCGTCGTCACTCGGTACCGTCAGGGGTTGGCCGAAGACAGGGAGCCTCGAGAGGCCATCGCCCTTTCCTTGGCCACCTCGGGAAGAGCAGTCGTGTTCGCCGGTACCACGGTGATCTTCTCTCTCCTCGGCCTGTTCCTTCTGCAGCTTGCCTTCATGCGAGGACTGGCCATCGGCGCCATCGCCGCGGTCGTCCTGGTGATGACTGCGGCCGTCACATTGCTTCCGGCCATGCTGGGGTTTTCCGGCCGGGCCATCGACAAGCTCCACGTTCCAGGACTCCTCCGGAGCGCAGCCGAGCCGTCGGCTCGGGGATTCTGGTATCGGTGGAGCCGCACCGTGCAGCGCCATCCGGTTGTCGGCGCCATCGCCGCACTGCTTGTGTTGGTGTGCCTGGCCCTCCCGCTGTTCTCTATGAGGCTGGCCTTCACCGACGCCGGAAACGATCCCCCCAACATCACGACCCGACAGGCATTCGACGCCCTCGCCACTGGATTCGGCCCCGGATTCAACGGGCCTCTGGTCATTGCCGCCCAGGTTCCTGCGGACCAGCACGCGGCGGTTGCAAGACTCGACACCGCGCTGAAGAACACACAAGGTGTGGCCTTCGTGAGTCCGGCCCAGTTCAGCCGATCGGGCTCAGCCGCGGTGATCATCGCCTACCCGACTACGTCTCCGCAGTCTGCCCAGACCGAGGCGCTGGTCCAGACGCTGCGCGATCAAGTGATTCCCGGTATCACGACAGGCACGGGGGTGCATGCCCTTGTTGGAGGAGAGACCGCCGGGTCGGTTGATGCGTCGTCGTATCTGTCCTCGCGGCTTCCCTGGGTGATCGGTGCCGTGCTGTTGCTCTCCTTTCTCCTGCTGATGGCGGTATTCCGGTCACTGGCCATTCCGGTCAAGGCAGTGATCGTCAATCTGCTGTCGGTAGGTGCGGCATACGGGGTGATCGTTGCCGTCTTCCAGTGGGGATGGCTGGGCGGATTCATCGGGATCGGGGCCACCGGTCCGATCGATCCGTGGATCCCTCTGATGATGTTCACAATTCTCTTCGGACTATCCATGGACTACGAGGTGTTCCTCTTGTCTCGGATGCGAGAGGAGTGGCGGCTTACCCATGACAACTCGTCCGCGGTGGCCGATGGATTGGCCAAAACGGCGAGGGTCATAACCGCGGCGGCGGCCATCATGATCTGCATATTCGGATCCTTCGTGATCGGAGATCCTCTGCACGTGCTCAAGATCTTCGGTCTTGGTCTGGCCGCATCGATCCTGATCGACGCCACCTTGGTGCGCATGGTGCTGGTTCCTTCAGTCATGGAACTGATCGGAGATCGCAACTGGTGGATGCCTTCATGGTTGGACCGGGTGGTGCCCCATCTGGGCATCGAAGTGGACGTCGACAGGGCCGCACCACACGCGGAGGCCGGGACCGTCCCCGATGTTGTAGAGGTCTGACGGGATCGTCCGGTTAGGTCCGAGGCGACACCATCGACGCCGATCTCTTCCAGCGCCCGGAGGATGGGCGCCCTCACCCCCGATCGTGTCCTACCCCGATTTCGTCTTGCCGTCGCCCTGGAACGGCTGGTCGGCAAAGGGAGCAAACCAGAGGGCGATACCTGCCGAGACGCTCACAATATGGTGCCCGTCCTTCATGGTGGAGGTTCGGCCGCTATTTCGGCACGGTTGGGCGCCCCGGATTCTGGTGGGTACTGCCCCTGACGCTTCGCCGCCGGGTCAGCGTGCGGGTACGCAACTTCGAAACCAACCACCTGAAGGTCAACGACGCCGACGGCAATCCCGTAGAGATCGCTGCAATCCTGGTCTGGCAGGTCGCCGACACCGTCAAGGCAACCTACGCCGTCGACAGCTATCTGAACTTCGTCTCGGTGCAGTCCGAGTCGGCGCTGCGCCACGTCGCCACCAGTCACCCCTACGACGACACCACCGGGGCCGGGACGTCATTGCGGGGTTCCACCGACGTCGTTGCCGCTCAGCTGGCCCGTGAGGTAGCGGATCGGGTCTTGATCGCGGGCGTCGAGATCGTGGAGGTCCGGATTTTCCCATCTCGCCTACGCCCCGGAGATCGCGCAGGCCATGCGGCGCCGCCAACAAGCCAACGCTGTGGTGGCGGCCCGTTCGCGGATCGTGGAAGGCGCGGTCGGGATGGTCGAAATGGCGCCCAACCGGATGACCGAAGACGGGGTGGTCTCTCTGGATGAGGAGCGTACCGCCAGTATGGTGAGCAACCTCATGGTGGTGCTGTGTGGAGATCAGCCGCCGTCGCCCGTCGTGAATGCCGGTTCGCTCTATTCGTGAGCGAACGCCGGCAGGTCCTGCTCCGAATCGATCCGGCGGCCATGACGCGCTCATTTCGCTGGGCCGACGACGAGCTCAGGAGTGTGAACGCCCAGTTGGAGATGTTGTTGCGTTGGGCCTTGACCGACGCCGGGCGGATGCCTAAGCAGGTGCCGGCACTACCCAAGCTGGGACGCCCCCGGGCAAGTCAGTAAACCGGCGCTTTGCAATCCGACCGCGGCGCTGTGCGGTGGCCGCCGTGGTCCCTCGCCATTGCTCCCTGGGCACCGCAATCGTCACCTCGCAGTCCCGGGAGCTCGAGCGCCTCCATCTCCCGACGTAGGCGGGCGATGGCCGTAGGGTGTCGTGCATGACGCTGCCACTGTCGGGTATCAAGGTCCTCGAGTTCGCGGAACACGGCTTTGTGCCCTCAGCGTCGGCTGTGCTGGCGGATTGGGGAGCTGACGTGGTCAAGATCGAGCGTCCCGAGGGTGACCCCATGCGCCAGATCATCCGGCAAGGACTGGTCCCCGATGTCGACGGCTACGACTACCTGTTCCAGTTGGTCAACCGCAACAAGCGCGGAGTGTCAATCGACGTCCTGGACCCGGCCGGCCGCGAGGTGCTCGAACGTCTGGTTCGTTGGGCGGATGTGTACATCACCAACCAACTACCGCGGGTACGACGCAAGTTGCACACCGATCCCGACGATCTCTTCGCCCTGAACCCCCGCCTCGTGTTCGCCCGCGGCCACGGTCAAGGACAGCGCGGCGAAGGAGCAGAACAGGGCGGTTTCGATGCGGTCTCGTTCTGGTCCAGGGGTGGGGTGGCCCACATGCTCACCGACCCGGACTCCGACAAGCTGGCGTCGCCTCGTCCAGCCCTTGGCGACGTGCCAACCGGAATGTTCCTTGCCGGCGGAGTCTGTGCCGCGCTGGTTCACGCTCAACGCACAGGCAGCGGAGTGCTCGTCGACACCTCGCTCCTGAACGGCGCCAATTGGACCCTCAGCCCGGACCTGGCCTACGCCTCGATGACCGGCACCGAGCCACCCCGAAGGGCCTCATCTCCCGGCGACCGGAGTCCTCTGGGCTGGACGTACCGCACCGGGGACCGGCGATGGCTGATGCTGATGATGCTCGACGAGGATCGTTACTGGGTCCCAACCTGCCGGGCCCTCGGCCTGACCGATTTGATCGTGCCTTACACCGAACCGGCCGTCCGCCGCGAGGCGTGGACCGAGATCTGCGGCCGGTTGGCCGACGTCATCGGCGCGCTGGAGCGGAAGGACCTCGCCGAACGGCTTGGGCGGGAGGGCTGCATCTTTTCGTTTGTGGCTTCTCCGGCCGAGGTGGTCGCAGACCCGGCCGTCGTCGAGAACGGCTACCTGATGGAGCACCCCACCCACCCCCCGTTGCGACTGGCGGCGGCGCCGGCACAATTCGACGACGAGCTGCCTCGAATCCGGCGTCCCGGCCCAGATCATGGCGAGCACACCCGCGAGGTGCTGAGTGAGCTCGGCTACCTATCCGAGGAAATCGACGCCCTGATCACTTCTCACACCGCGTTCACCGCCATGCCCACATCGGGCGATGGCCGTGTCGCTACGGACTGAGAGCGGACTGCCGTCGCGACGCAACCGAACGGCAGGTCTGAACCAAGGATCACAGCAGGCTCATGGCTGCGGCCTGTCACTGGCATCGCGAAATGATTCTCGACCGTCGGGATGCACTGTCGGCCGTCTTGTCAACTTCTGTTGTCAGTGGGTTCCCCGAATAGCTGTCGGCGGGTTGGTAGCGTTCTCGCACCGGACGAAGAGGTGGTCAGGGGCAGGCATGAATGCTGCAGGTGAAGGAATCATGGCCGCACTGCGAACGCTGAGGGAGCAATGGGCCGTCGTCAACGAGGTCATAGGGCCACTGGTCGATACACCGATGGAGATCACTGAAGATCGACTGGTCGAAATCAAGATGGCGCTCGATGACCATGATCAGGCCAGGAGGCACTACCTCGATGCCCTGAGGATTGCCGGTCGGACGCCCTGGGCGCATTTGTAGTCGGCCAAGCAGTTTGCGGGGCGATCGATTTGCACGTTCCCGGATCCGGTTGCTGTAAGGCAAGAGGCTTCGATGCAGCACCGATCGCAGTCCGGAGTGGCGATACCCAACTATCACTGCGTCAGGCAACGCCCAGTCTTATGTGTCGGACGACCTCATCCACAACCTCGGAGGTGGAGGCGTTCCCGCCCAGGTCAAAGGTCCGGATCCCAGCCGCTGCAGTGCGAAGCGTGGCCTCGCGAATGGCGACCGCTGCGTCGGCTGCTACGGAGGCTCCCCGTCCTGCAGCGTGATCGAGCACGGCGGCGCATGCAAGCAGCATGGCCATGGGATTGGCCACATTCTTGCCGGCCAATGACGGGGCGGTGCCATGGGGCGCCTCCGCCATGGCGACAACGGGGGAGAGGGTGTCATCGAGCGACAACAACACGGACTCGGCTCCCGCGATCGAGCCATAGAGGGCCAAGACAAGGTCTGAGAGGCAGTCACCGTCACGGTTCAACGCTGGAATCACAAGGGCCTGATTGTCGGACTCGGTCAGCAGCCCCGCATAGGCGGCGTCGATGAGCGTTGGACGGTACTCCACATCGGAATGGCGGCCAGCTGCGGCGTCCATCTCCTCCTTCAGCAGGCCTTCGTAGCTGGGCGACACAGTCCACTTCGGCCCCCCGTAGACACATCCCGCCATCGTGCGAGCAGTACGGAATGCATACTCCGCTACCGCTCTGCATCTGATCCGATCAATACGCTCCGTTCTCCAAGCGATCTCGTCCGCAGCCCCCGTCGTCCCGGTTCGCCCCTCCTCTGCTCCATAGGCGTCCCCGACGGCCATTCGTACCACCACGATCGGGTGCACTACGGGAGCGATAGGTGCCACACCAGGTATTCGCCGACCAGTCCGCACGATGACGGAGCCACCGACCCCTTCCCGGAGGATACGGTTCGGGGAGCCGACATCTCCGATTCCCGGGGGGGTGATCGTCGCAGCTTTCAGGCCGAGGCCGGTCGATCGCATGGCTTCGGCCGCTTCGTGAACGACGGCGTTGCCTGTTCGACGTCGATTGCCCAGCGACAGATCGAAGCGAAGCAAGGTCACGGCCAGCCCAAGGGTGTCATGGTCAAGGACTCTCAGTGATTGCTCCAGAAGCTCTTGCCCAGTCTCATCTCCCTCGCACACGACCAATGTCAGGCCTTCAGCCATGACATCACCGTCGCGCGAATCGTGATGCGGTGCCAACCTCGCCAGTTTCGGACCAGTCGGAACATTGGTGCCCCTCACGTCGACCTGTGCTCCTTGCAACCCACTGCGAGTTTGCGCCTCCAACATCTGTTTGTGCCGATCTACCAGGAGGCTCACGCTCGCAGTTCATCCAGCGCAGCCTGGGCCTTGGTTGCCCTCTGATGAGCGGCGCGCAATCGGCGTTCGGCCGCAGCCCACTCCTTCTCAGCAATCAACAGATCGACTCCAGCGTGATTGTCGGACTCCCTGAGGGCGCGAAGACGATCCTCCATATCAGTGACGAGCTCATGGCGACGGGCCTGCTCCCGACGGAGCTCCTGCCGGTGGCGATCCCGCTCATCGACGGTTCCCTCAGCTTCGCGAACCGCGGCCAGGGCCTCTTGAAGTGTGCGCTCGGTTGCCTCAATCCGGTGGTTCCGCTCACTCCCGCCTGACCGGCCCTTCTTGCCGTGACGATCTCTCTTCTCAGGTCGGGTCGGACCCTTTGACGGCGACGTGGCTGGAGCGCCGGCCAGCTCAACGGAGCCGAATCCGGTGTACTGCATCGCCGCAGTAAGGCGACCCGACCGAAGGGCTTCCGCGGCATCAGGATCAACAAGAGCAGCCTCGAGCGTCATCCGCAACTCTTGGGCGATGGCGTCGCTGACCGGCTTACCCAGGTCGCCAGCGAGCTGTGTGGCGCCCTCTCTGAGTGCGGCGACCAGCTGGTGCCGCTGCTGGGACAGCTGGCGCAGCTCGTTCCCGGCCAGGGCAGCTTGTGCCCTGCGCATTTGGTCGCCCAGGCCGAGCAGTTCGTTCAGATCACTTTGGCGCTCACGCACCAGCAGGTTGGCCAGCCACGCCGTGATCGTCGGCCGCCGCAGGCTCTTGATGGCCCCGGCGAGTTCAACGTCTCCGCCCCGTCGGGCTTCCGCGGCACGCGCATTGCGGGCGGCGGTGAAGTCCTCAGGCGGAAGGCCGTACAGCTCGGCGGCGACAGTGTCGAGGTCCACGGATACATCCTTGTTGGTTTCGCCGGCGTACGCTTCACGCTCAGGCGGCCTCGGATTGGACGAACAAGGGCATGCCTGGGATCTCGGTCGGCCCTCAGCCCGGGATGCCAGATGGATCGGCGAACGCGAGCAGGGCGGCGCGATCTTCGGGAAGCGCGAAGTCGGCTCGGATCGTTGCATCAGCGGCTGCCTTGTAGCGGTTCAGGTACGCGGCGCGTGAGGGATAGAGCTGTGCGAGTCGGGAGGCGGCGAACGGCTTCGTGGAGCCGAGCAGCAGGCAGATCGTCGATGGATTCGGGCCGGGAGCACCCGACAGCGTCGCGACAGGAACGTCCACCGGCGGCGTCCGGATTCCACCTTGGGCGATCCCGTCGGCATTGCGGACAATCTGCGGTGCCGCGCCCGGCGTGACGTCGATGCGTGGGGCGATTGGAGGAGCCGTGCCGGTGGTGAGCCAGGCCGTGAGCGCATGCAGTGCGGACTTGGCCACGATGTGCATGGGACCGTTGTTGATCGGTACCCCGCAATTCAGATAGCTCGCACTGGGGCCGACCAGATGTGCATCTGCGTGTGCGGTCCCGGCAACCTCCCAGAGTCGGAATTGGTTGCTGTCGGGCTGACGTGCGGCATACGAGTTGAGCACGCTTCCGACGTCGGTTTCGGTCTGGACGTCGAGCACGGGCGCGACCTGATCAGTGCGGAAGATCGTTGGCGTGCCGCTGATGGCGCTGGCGATGCCCGCACTCTGTCCCGGCCCTACGAGCGGCAGCCCAGCTGCGCCCCGACTGTGCACAAAGAACCCGTCGAAGGCGTGCGTCAGCGGTTGGACGCCGTTGAAGTAGGTGACCAGAGCGAACGCCGACTGCGATTCACCCGCAGCAATGACCCGCTGGGGTCTCAACCCAGGCATGCCTCCTCCGGCGCGGAGGGCGCGGGCGACCTGGGTGAAGATGTCGAACGAGTAGCCGTCGCCCGGATGCTCGAGCGTGCCATAGCGGGCCGGATCGATCGCCTTGAGGCCCTTCCCAGCGTTCTCGGAGCCGGGGACCCCCTTCACGTTCACGAGGACGGGTCCGCCTTCCACACCGATGCTCTGGGCCGATACGCCCACCCACACATCACCGGCCCGCACCATCTCCTCGCGTAGGCTGACCCATTCTGGATTGGCGTCCACACCTCCGCTGACGTTGAGCCATTCGACGACGACCGTTCCTTTGAACGCCGTGGCCTTTGCCGGCGCCCGCACGATCACACGGGTGCGGTAGGGCATGGTCCCGTCGGGCACGAACTGCCAGCGGCCGTCGTGGGTCAGGGCACTGACCGCCTTGTACGACGTTGCCGTTCCGGTTGCGGCGTACTCGTGCTGCACATAGCCGATCCGTTGCAGCTCGGGTGTTGTCGCTTCTCCCATGAAGGCGCCGTGCCCGCCGGTCAGCTCGGTCGAGAGGTCGGCCGCCGGTCCGGGCGGCCGTGCCCGCGCCGATGTCCCAGCGGGAGGCGTCGTGCTCGACGGTGAGCTATCGCGCGTGCTCGAGCATGCGGCGAGACCCACGAGGACCATGCAGAGCGCCATTGTCGCTGCGGCAGGCAACCGCTTAGGCGCCTTGGCGCGGCGATTGTGGTGAACGGTATTCATCTTCACTCCCGACTTGGACGCGGGTAACGGCTTGAGCGCGGTGGAACCCAGCATCCAGAGCCCGGCAGATTCTGACAACCATGGACTAGCATGTCAACGGCCTCGGCGGCTTTACAACTCCAGGGCACAGCTGGTCTGACAGTTGCGACGAGGGCGTCCAGTTGTGTTTGGTGCGGATGGGCCTGGGGCGCGACACCGGTTCAGGACTGTGGTGCGAGCACGGCGAATGCGATGGTCGAAACGGCGGCCAACTTGTTGTCGCGTCCGACGTCGGTTACCTCGACATGAAGCACGAATTTCGATCGCCCGTGCCGCAAGACGCGGGCCTCGGCGCGAGCCGGCCCGATCACCACGGGGGAGAGATAGTGGACGGTGAGGTCCGACGTCGCCGTGCTGTAGCCCTTTTCGTGATCGCAGGACTCATAGGCCAAACGCCCGGCACAGACGTCGATCAGCACCGCAATCAGTCCACCCTGCAGTGCCCCACGAACGTTCGTGAACTCGGGCCCGATATCCATCTCGATGGCGAGGTGACCTTGGGGTGATGGGATATCGCGCGTCCCGAGCTGTTGGAACAAGTGCTCGCCGCGGGCAATCACCTCGGCGTGCCTCTGGGTGGTCTCGGCTCTGTTGGGAGGGATCGTCATCTAGAGCGGTGAACCTACCAGCGACACGAAGTCTTCGATGATCAACCGGAGGGCCACACTCCGTCCTACGTCGGAGCCGGACTCTCGGCCCTTCCGTCGGTTGGCCGGCTGTCCCCAACCCGGGCTCTTTGGCCTCTCGGCGGCGGACCATTTCCTCGGATCGACGCCGAGGCCGCTCTCCAGGACTTCGAGGCTTTCTGAGATCGTTTCGGCCAAGTCTCCACCGTGGAAGTGCCAGTGGGTCTGAGCGGCCTGAATGACGTTTCCAGCCGCCGCGGCCAGCATCGTGGGTACCAGGGCGTCAGTCGGAAATCCTCTGTGTGGTGGGGACGGGTTACCGGGACGACGAGTATCGGCTGTTCGGAGTCGATCCGGCTACCAGGGCGGAGCGAATGGAAGAGCTGCTCGTCACCTTGGATCGCGCCTGGACGGCCCTTCCATTCGATCACCCGACACGGGGGAGGATTCAGGTGACGCCACCTCCGGCGACCGTGGGCGGCCCACCGCTTGCCTGTGGAGGACACAGCAAGGCAGCAGCCCGCCGAGCCGCTCGCCATGGCCTGCTGTTTCTAGCCGAGACGGACGGAGAGGATTTGCGAAGGGCATACGAAGAAGAAGCTCAGTGGGCTGGCGTGGATGCTGTCGGATGCCATCTTCCTGCCGGCGATACTGCTACCACGGTCTTCGTGGCTGACGACCTCGATGCTGCCTGGGCCGAACTTGGGCCACGTATGCTCCAAGAGATCCGGCTCTACCGTGCCTGGAACAACGATGCGGGGAAGGTCGGGATCGCATCCTTGTCCGATGCAGACACGGTCGACGAATTGAGAGATGAGGGTCGCGGCTACCGCATTTACACGCCAGAACAAGCTGGCGACCTGATCTCGTCGGGTCATATTCTGAGCCTGGAACCGTTGTGCGGAGGGCTTCCTCCGGATCGCGCTTGGCACTATCTGCGAACCGCAGCCGATGTCATGACTCGATCACAGCCCCTGCGGGACCAGACCGAACAGAGGTGTGATGACTAGGGACTACCGAAGGTGAGCCCGGCGACTCAGGAACTCGTCCGGGAGAGACGCGGCCCTGTGTCGATCCTGCGACTGAACCGTCCCGAGGCGAGGAACGCCCTCACGCCGGGATTGGTAGTCGACCTCGGAGCTGCGGTTCTCGAGGCGGAGTCCGATGGGGACATCCGAGTGGTTGTTCTTACCGGCACGGGGGATCATGCCTTTTGCGCAGGCATGGACTTGCGATCATTTGCCGAGGGAGAGGCAATGCCGGTGACCGGATCCGAGGAGGCCTTCGCCGGCTTTCTTCGCTTGGTTCATGGTGAGGTGGTCGTGCCGATTGTCGGCGCCGCCAACGGGACTGCCGTTGCCGGAGGTCTCGAGTTGCTTCTCGGCTGCGATGTGGTGGTCGCGGCGAGCGAGGCACGCTTCGGGCTGCCGGAGGTAAAGCGCGGGCTGTTTGCTGCCGGGGGAGGCACATCGATCGGCACTCGGATCCCGCTGGCCATTGCGCTCGAGATGGCTCTCACCGGCGACCTGATCGACGCCGCCCGCGCCCATGAGATCGGGCTGGTCAACAGCGTGGTGCCGTTCGGGGACGTCCTGCCCAAGGCCATCGAGATGGCCGACCGGATCGCGGCCAACGGCCCTCTCGGCCTTGCGGCCACCAAGGAACTGGTCCGTCTGGCGGTCACGGACCAGTCCCTGGCACGGAGGCGCCAGGAGGAGTGGCAGGCCCTAGTCTTCAACAGCGAGGATGCCAAGGAGGGGGCTCGTGCCTTCATCGAGAAGCGCCCTCCCTCATGGAAAGGCCGCTGATGTGCGAGCCGCCGTCTGTCATACCTACGGAGAGCCGGAGGTCGTAACAGTCGAAGAATTGCCCTCGCCTCCGCTGGGCGCTGGGCAGGTGCGGGTACGAGTTGTCGCCGCAGCTGTCAACTTCCCTGATGTGCTGCTCGTCGCCGATCACTACCAGCTGTCCGTCCCGACCCCGTTCGTGCCGGGGAGCGAATTCGCCGGTGTGGTCGAGGAGATCGGCGACGGAGTGCGCAGTTTCACCGTTGGCGACCGGGTCATGGGGACCTTGATGATGGGCGGCTTCGCCGAGGAGGTGGTCGCGGGGGCAGAAGGGCTACTCACCATTCCCAGCGGAGTCGACGATCGTCACGCCGCCGCCTTCGGAGTCGCGCACCGGACGGCGTTCCACATCCTGCGCTCAGTGGCCGCACTCCAGCCCGGGGAGGAACTGCTCGTGCTGGGTGCTGGAGGTGGTGTCGGACTGGCGGCCGTCCAGCTCGGTGCCCAGATGGGGGCCTCGGTGACCGCAGTGGCCTCGTCGGTCGCCAAATTGGAAGCCGCTGCATCGTACGGGGCAAGTAATGGAATCGACTATCGCGGGGTGGATCTGCGAGCATCGTTGCGGACGGTGCTCCGCGAGGGATCCGACGTCGTCTTTGATCCTGTCGGCGGAGAGCTCGCCGAACCCGCCCTCCGGTCCCTCCGGTGGGGCGGCCGTTTCGTGACGGTCGGCTACGCGTCCGGCGTGATCCCCCGTATCCCGCTGAACTTGGTACTCCTCAAGGGCTGTCGCATCCTCGGATTTCAGTTCCGTGACTTTGCGGAGCACGCCCCAGAAGCGCTGGCGCGCAATGATAGGGAGCTATGGAGTCTGCTCGGTGACGGCAGCATCGTTCCGCACATCGGCGCAGTGTTCGGCCTCGACGAGGTGGCAAATGCTCTGCGGCTGGTGGCCGACGGGCGGGCCGTTGGGAAGGTCGTCCTCGACATCGCCGCCACCCCCTAGGACCAGCTCGCAACGTGGCTCGCAGCTGTTGCGGACATCGTCCATGTCGAAGCTCCGGGCGACGGCTGGTCGCGCATGGGTGAAGTGCATATCGGAGACAGTGAGCACGTTTAGAACTGGCGCCAGACGAGATGGCCGAACGGAGCTGCTGCCGAGAGCCAGTAATGGTGCTCGGTGAGGCCTCCAGCCTGACGCCTCAGGCTGGAGGTCTAGGGACGACGGTGACGGTGGGGATGTTGGCGCTCGGCCCACACCGCAGGACGGTGTCGAGGACGCTGACGAGCTCCTCCACCTTCAGCAGCGATCCATACATGTACTGACGGGCGATCCAGATCGGTGCCATCTCGGCGGCCAACTCGGGGTCCCAGCCGGCACTGAACTCCGTCGTCGAGTCACCCTCCCCGCCGGCACAGTCGCCAACCGTGACCTGGGTGAACCCGACACTGGGATGCTCGGCCCGCCAGGCTTCCACCAACTTGTTGAGAGCTGCTTTGCTCACCGTGTAGGCGCCCAAGCCAGGCCATGGGGGGGTTATCGAGGCGCTCGTCGACGACAGGTATGCGGCCGAACCGCCCGAGGCCATGAGATGGGGGAGGACGGCTGCCGTGACGAGCGAGGCCCCTATGACGTTGGTGTCGAACAGCGTCCGCCACATGGCAGCATCGACGTCGGCCAGTCGGGCCAGAGGTCCGATGCCGGTCGCGTAGACGAGCGCGTCGATCCCACCCAGTTCGTGGGCTGCTTGGGCGAGAGCAGAACTGACCGACGCCTCGTCGGTGACGTCACAGACGACGGGCAAGGCTTCGGGACCCGCCTCTCTGGCCGCGTCGGCCAGGCGTTCCTTCCGCCGGGCCAACAGGGCCACCGTTGCGCCTCGCTTCCCGAGACCGACAGCAATGCAGCGGCCCAGCCCGCTCGATGCTCCGACGACGACCGTTCTCATGGATTACGTCCTTCTCTCGAGCAATTTATGATCAGGTGTCGACCAGGAACAAGCACCGGCAGGAGCTCCCGGCCTCGCACCGTCGAGGTTCGGGCCTGCTGGCGTAGTCACGGGCCATGTTCGCACCGGACGAAGCGGTCCATCGCCGCACCGGCACAGTCGCCTGCCCGCTCAAGTTCAAGGCATAGAGGTGGGTGTGGCGTCGAAAACTGCGAACGTCGAGCTGGCGACCTCGACCTCTTGCGGCGGCGGTGGACCGGACCGTACGCCACGCAGGTGGGCTTCCAGATCAGCTATGGACTCCCACTGCTCGATCAAGCGGACGACGCCCGCCTGCTCGGCGTCGGCCGAGAAGGCGTACTCGAGGCAACCTGTCTCTTGGCGTGTCCTTTTGACCTGCTCCCGCCTTGAGCGCATGAATCGGTCCCGCTGGTCTGGTGGTACGTGGTAGATGCCCGTCACGATGATCAACGGAAATGATCCTTTCTGACTGGTCTGGGAGCCTGGCCAGGGGGTCGGCTCAGACCAGGCATACTACGGTCGATGTCACCGATCCAGGCCGAGAGGAGCATCCCATGGAACCGTCGGCGTTCGTCGCTCGTCCCGACTACCGCGTCGATATCCTGGCCCGCCGCAACCGGGTGACGGCCTCCGTCGGCAGCCAGGTGCTGGCTGACAGCGAGCGGTGCCTGCTGGTCGACGAACAGGATCACGGTCTCGTCTTCTACTTTCCTCCCGAGGACGTCCGCCTTGATCTGTTGTTGCCCGATACGCGGACGACGCGCTGCCCGTTCAAAGGCACGGCCACGTATCGCACGTACCCCGGACCTCATGGAGACGTGCTCATCTGGACGTACGAGTATCCCTACCCCGAAGTGGCGCGGCTGGCCGGCTACGTCGCCTTCTACCAGGATGCCGTCCACATCCAGGTCGGTGTGGCCACTCCTCCAGTCTCCGGACGATGAGCGGCCGTCGGCCAGTAACGCCCATCGTGTCATCCGTGGCCAGGATGCTCGAGGTCTTCGATGTCGAGCCGGCGGGGAACCGCCAATTCAGAGGCGTCAGCGACGGAGGAGCCCGTCGTGTTGTCGATGGCAGCCAACTGCTGGCCCAGGCCATTGTCGCCTGCTCCAAGACCTTTCCCCACCACACGGCGCGCTCCGCCCATGCGGTGTTCCTTCGCGTTGTGGACGACGAGCGCACACTCAGGTTCGACGTGGACGTACTCCATGAAGGTCGAACGTTTGCTGGTGCCGTGGTCAGTGTCGTCCAAGGTGAACGACGCTGCGCATCGGTGACCGTCCTCATGGACGTCGAGCACCCCGACGTCATCAGGCATGGGGCCGAAATGCCACCGGTATGCCCGCCCCTTGACGCCGTCCCGTGCGCGATGCCCATGGAAGGGCGCGAGCTACGTCTTGACGGCGTACACGATCCTGACGACCCCGAAGACGTCGGCCCCCCCATCCTCGACGCGTGGCTCCACTACTCATCTGTCCCGCAAGATCCGGCATTGGCCAAAGCGCTGATTGCCCATTTCACCGGGCACCTGTCCATCTCGACCACCATGCGGCCGCACCGGGGGGTCGGTACGTCGATGGCCCATGACGATCTCTCCACGGGCGTCATGGCCATCTCGGTGACCTTCCACGAACCAGTGGGGTGGGACGGCTGGCTCCTCTACCATCACGAGAGTGTCCAGGTGGGGAGGGGCATGGCCTTCGTCCGGGGCCAGGTGTTCACCGAAGAAGGCAAGCTGCTGGCCTCCTTCTCCCAGGACGGCATGATCCGTGCCTTCACCCCGGATGCCTCCGAGCGGACGAAGTCCGTAGCTGAGCGCTTGTGACCCCCAGCGCCGTGGGGGCGCCCCATCGTGAGGATTGTCGATGACTTCCACCCCGATCTTCGTCACGTCGCCCGCTGGCTGCCGCGTGCTGCGGTAGGTCCACGGACACTGAGGCCGATTCGGCTGCTCAGTGGGTTGCCGGCCAGAATGCCGGCAAGGGGCGTTGAGGTGAAGACCGTCGCCGCCATCTCGGTACGGGTGCACAGGCCTGCGCCCAGTGAGCATCCTCTGCCGGCGCTGCTTTGGATTCACGGCGGTGGCTACGTGATCGGCACGGCGGCCCAAGACGACGCACTCTGTCGCCGTTTCGCCCAAGAGCTCGGGATCATCGTGGCCGCCGTCGACTACCGCCTGGCGCCCGAGCAGCAGTTTCCAGTCCTCTTCATGACTGCCACGACGCTCTGGCCTGGCTCGCCCATCAACCGAATGTGGATTCGAACCGCATCGCCGTCGGTGGGGCGAGTGCCGGCGGCGGACTCGCAGCTGCCTTGGCGCTACTCGCTCGCCAGCGCGGGGAAGTTCAGGTTGCCTTTCAACTTCTGGCCTACCCCATGCTCGACGACCGTACGGCGACCCGCCTCGATGTCGACGAGAGGAATTTCAGATTGTGGAACACCAAAGCCAACCGATTCGGTTGGCAGTCCTATTTGGGGCATCCCTTGGGAGGCACCGAGATCAGCGGGTTGGCTGCGCCGGCACGCTGCGACGATCTGGGTCGCGTGCCGCCGGCATGGATTGGGGTGGGAACGTTAGATCTCTTCTACGGGGAAGACGTTGCCTATGCGGACCGTCTCAGAGCCGCGGGCGTCGACTGTCGACTGGACGTGGTGGAGGGCGCATTTCACGGTTTCGATCTCATCCAACCAAAGGCGGGAGTGTCGCAAGAATTTCGCTCCGCACAGCTTGCAGCGCTTGCGGCAGCTCTGAGCTGACTGGTCGCCTGCCGGCGCAGTCATGCAGAAGACCTCGACGGGACGGGAGTGGCAGAACCGACCAACTGTTCTGGGGCGGCCAGCGAGGCAACCACGCCGCCGTCGACGAGCAGATCCGTGCCGGTGATGAACGTCGACTGCGGCCCGGTAAGAAACTCCGCAGCCGCCGCGATGTCATCCGGAGTGCCAATCCGTCCGGTACCACTTCTGGCCACCATCGACCGCATGAGTTGGCCACTGGTACCCTCGAGTTCGGCCGCACCCATCGACGTCGAGATGACGCCCGGCGAGATTGAGTTGACCCGGGCCCCACGGCGGCCCCATCCGACGGACGCGGCCCGGACGCGTAGCTGGTTGGCCCGCTTGGCCAGTCCGTAGGCAGATCCCTGGTCTGCAATGGCGCCCTCGGACAGCTCTGGCAGGTCGAGCAGGGTAGCGGTCGGAGTCGTCGCCAGCCGACGTTCGAGATCGGCCTCCTGAGGGAACATGGTCCCCGCCATCGAGGCGACGACGACCCCCGCGCCACCCGGTGCGATGGCCGAAGCGAAGGCATCCAACACCAGCGCGGTGCCAAGGAGGTCAACGCGGAGAATCGCCTCCACCGAGGCTTGCACCGGTGACAAGCCAGCAGTGTGGACGAGCACGTCCACCCGACCCATTTCCATCGCAGCCGAAGCGAGGGATGCCACCGACCGCTCGTCCGAGACGTCGGTCTCCTGCTCAACAACCCGCTGACCTTCAGCCCGCAGGGCATGGGCCGCTTCACCGAGGGTGGCGGAGTTGACATCGGCGAGCAAGAGCGTCGACCCGGGACCGAGCCTTCGGGCTACGGCCAGGCCCATGCCGCCCAGGCCGGTCACGACGACGACCCGACCACCCTCGCTCATGGCGGACATTCCCCCTCTCGCAGTTGGCGGAGGCCCACCGTAGACCACGCTCACTCTCTGACAGGAGCGCAGAACTGCAGCTCCGGACCGGTCATCCCACCTGACCGGTGATGTGCCAGCAGTCGAGCTCAATCACCATTCTGCCGTCCTCATCGTCATCGGGTGTGTCGCCGGTTTCTCCAGTTCAACGGTGCTAGCGGCCTTGAAAAGCGTACATATGTTCGATATCTTGCCAATTCATGGAACCGGTCCCAGCAGCGACGATCCTTCACGCGGATCTCGATGCCTTTTACGCATCGGTCGAGCAGTTGCTCGAACCCAACCTGCGCAAGCGACCGATCGCTGTTGGAGGAGGTGTGGTCCTCGCCGCCTCCTACGAGGCCAGATCGTTTGGGGTGGCGGCGGGAATGTCAGGTTGGCAGGCCCGACGACTGTGTCCGGGACTCCACTTCGTCCATGGTCACTTCGCGGAATACCAGCGCCTCGGGGATCAAGCCGTCGCCGTGTTTCGAGACTTTACGCCTCGGGTCGAGCGAATCTCGATCGACGAAGCGTTTCTCGATGTCGCCGGAGCCCGCAACCTGCTCGGTTCGCCGCGCGACATTGCGGTGGCCATCCGCGGACGTGTTCGATCTGAGGTTGGCCTACCGGTTTCGGTCGGTGTAGCCACGACGAAGCATCTTGCCAAAGTTGCGTCCCAGGTGGCTAAGCCGGATGGCCTGGTGGTGGTTGAGCACGGCGAGGAGGGGGCATTCCTTGGACCCCTTCCCGTCGAGCTTCTCTGGGGCGTCGGCCCGGCAACGAGGGATCGACTTGCGGGACTGGGCATTCGCACGATCGGCGATCTCGCGGCGACGCCCGGCGTCGTGATGAACCAGCTCTTCGGGAAGGTCGCGGGGAACAAGCTTGCATCGCTCGCGATCAATGACGATCCGCGCGGCATTGAGATGGATCGGACTGGGGTGTCCGTCGGAGCACAAGCAGCGATCGGGCGCCGAGAGCCATCGCCGACGGTGGTTCGCTCGACCCTCGGGTATCTCGCGGATCGTGTGGCCGGCCGGCTGCGGGCAGCGCATCGCGCCGGACGCACGGTGAGCGTAAAGGTGCGCTTCGCCGATCTTCGCTCGGTCACGCGGTCAGCCACAGTGCCGGTCGCCATCTCAGCGACGTTGCTCATCACCGAATTGGCGACCAAGCTGGCCGGCATCGCACTCGACGATCATCCCCTTGAGCGGGAAATAACATTGCTTGCAATCTCGGTGTCGAACCTGGTCGATGAAGCGGCGCTCCAGCTCGAGCTGCCCCTGACCCTTGAGGACTGTCGATACAGGCCCGGAACACGGTTTGCTTCGGCTCTGTGGGCGGTTGACAGGGCGATGGATGCGGTACGTCTGCGGTTCGGACGAGGTGCCGTTGGCTACGCCACCAACGTCTACACCGACGCCGAGCGGGTACCCGACGCCTTTCGAGAACTCGCAGAACATGACATTCGTTGACGCGTGGGTCCCGGCACTCCCACAAGCATCGCTTGCTTTTGGGAATCGAGGCTCGGTTGATGCCGGGTTCGAATCCTGCGTGATCGCCGAGACCTTCATCGAATGCCCTTCGGGCCCGTTCGCCGGGAGGGCCCGCCGAAAACGCAGCTCGTCGAGGAACGGGGTACGGATCCTCGACCAACGATTCGTCGAAGAAGAAGTCGATCGTCTCCCAGTCGCTCAACTATGTCCCCTCTCGTGTGCTGCTCGAGCAAGCAATCGCCAGGGTCGATCCGAGGTCAGTTGACGCCTGGCACCGGACTCGCCAATAGCTGCCCAGCCGCGGAGCCGGCATCTGAGCCATGGGTACCCCTGCGCAACACTCTGCTGGCCTCGACCCTCAAGGTGTCGCGGTCGTAACCATCGCCATTGCCTCGGCGCGGCTTCGGCTGACCGGTCAGAGAGCGTGTGGCATCGTCGGTGGGCGCTGATGCAGACTTCGGTTCGGTCGCAATGGTGCGATGTGGGCATGACGGCAGGCGCCATCCAAGGATTCGGGTAGGAGCACACGATGAAGACACCTGAGGCGCTCTTCGACCTCACCGGCAAGGTTGCCTTGGTCACTGGCGGCAGCCGTGGCATCGGGCGGGCTGTGGCCGAGGGTTTTGCAACGGCGGGGGCTGACGTCGTAGTCGCCAGCCGCAAACTGGACAACTGTGAGGCCGCGGCCCGCGAGATCGAGGCGGCAACGGGTCGACGTGCCCTCCCCGTCGGCTGTCATGTCGGTCGGTGGCAGGACTGCGATGACCTCGTCGATGCCGTCTACCAGGAGTTCGGTCGCTGCGACGTGCTCGTGAACAATGCGGGCATGTCGCCCGCCTATGACGACCTCACCACGGTCAGTGAGGACCTGTACGACAAGGTCCATGCTGTCAACGCCAGGGGACCATTCCGTCTCAGTGTCTTGATCGGATCGCGGATGGCACAAGGTGACGGCGGGTCGATCGTCAATGTTTCGACCGTCGGCTCGTTACGCCCAACCGCCGATGACCTGCCTTACGCCATGGCCAAGGCCGCCCTCAACGCCTTGACGCTCGGTCTCGCCGGGGCATGGGCACCCAAGGTGCGAGCGAACCTCGTCCTCCCCAGTGCCTCCGACACGGATCTGACCAAGGCATGGGGGCCCGAGACGAAGGCCCGCATCGCCGAGATGAATCCGATGAAGCGCATCGGGCGGCCCGAGGACATGGTCGGCGTCTGCGTCTTCCTGGCCAGCGACGCCGCCAGCTACGTCAACGGGGCCCAGATACCCGTAGACGGCGGGCTGTACCGCACGCTCTGAGCGGCCCTCGCGCCGTGGTACCCGGTGATCCGGGCGCCAGAACGCATGGGCCCCAGCGGCATGGTTGTTGCCCTCGACGAAAGGGCCGCACGAAGGCGTGGCGACTATGTATCAGCGGTCAGATAGCGGTCGATCACCCGGTGCATGTGCATGATGTTGACTTCCTGGCGGCGGTTGAGCCGGAGGCCGGCCCCACCGCGCGACTTCATTCCCATCTGCACGTGCTCCATGTTGGCGTAATCCTGATTCGTGATCTCGCCCCAGTCGCGTTCGGTCCAGTCAGAGAAGAAGCGTCGCTGGGCCCGTTTTGGAACGTCTCCCTCCTGCGGCCATTCGAGGAACCACGTGTCCTTGATGCAGCTGTCCGGATCGATTCCGTTGGGCCGAACGCGGAAGACGATGGCGATTCCCGGGTAGATCGGCCCGACCATGTTCGGAAAGAAGTACACGTCGTTCGCACTGGTCAGCTGATCGTCGGCGAAGTCCTCCACCGCCACCCCCCGAGCCGCCAGCAAGGCGCGTCGGCCCTTCTGGTAGCGGCTCAGCATGGTCGCGCCATCCTGGGGCGTTGCACGGATCTCTTCCACCAGGGCGCGCTCGTCCTTGTAGAAGAGGCCCCCCAGACCTCGGATGAAGGACTCCAGGATCTCGCCCTCGTCGTATTCGCCCTCAGAGAGTCCCAACCGTGGGCTCGGGCGCAGTTCGCGCCGCGCGTTGGGCAATCGGCCGTAGTGGGAGTGGATGCCCAGAGGCTCATAGTCGAGGCTGACGTCATCGGTCCAAGGAAGGATCTGGGGGTGCGTGCCCTGCACGTGGTACCCCTCATTGAAGGCGTCAACGGCGACCTTCCAGTTGGCGGGGAGCACGGTGGACAGGTAGGTGCGCATGCGTAGCCGATGCAGTTGATAGGGAGCCAACAGCGCCGGCAGGGGGTCGAGGTATTCGACAAGAGGCGGTGCCCCCGGATCGAGGCTCACCCATACGAAGCCACCCCATCGGTCAACCTGCACCGGTTTGAGGCCGGTGTCCGGCGGCATCGGCTCGAACTCATCGCGGTCGACGACCTCGACGAGCTTCCCGTCGAGGTCGTATCGCCAGGCGTGATAGCGACACCGAATGCAGCTGTCGTGGAAGCGACCCGCCCCGTCGGCGAGACGGGTGCCGCGGTGCAGGCACGTGTTGTGGAAGGCCCGAACAGTATCGGGGCCCGACCGCACGACAAGGATCGACTGGTCGCCGAGCAGGTACTCACAGAACTCGCCGACCTCAGCGATCTCTTCCTCTCGGCACGCCACTTGCCAAACGCGTGACCAGAGGCGCTCGAATTCCAGCGCGGCAAATTCGGCGCTCGTGTAGCGGGCGCGAGGGATGACACTGTCTTCGCCGATCAGGACGCTGTCGAGATCCATGTCGTTGATGAGTGCTCAGAGAAGCGCTACCGCGCTCCTGGGCCGCTCCCCCTCTCTGCTTCGATGAATGTGCGGTCTGCGATGCGACCACCAGGCCCGACGCCGCCATGCTATGCCGCGCCCGGGTCCGATGAGGACCGTCTTCCCGGTCGCCGGCGATGGTTGCTGAGCCCAGTGGATCCGTCGGGTCGGGCGATCGAATGCCTCGGACCGGCGCCGGGCTCGGCGAGCCCAAGACGTCACAGGACGCAGCACTCTATAATCCCGGCACTGCTCGGCGACCGCTCACGCTGAAGGGGAGGAACATGACGCAGCCGGTGATTGTCGAGGCAGTACGGACCCCGCTTGGTAAGCGCAACGGGAAGCTGGCGGGAGTGCACGCCGCCGAGCTACTCGGCGCCGCCCAGCTCGAGCTGATCAAGCGGACGGGCTTCGATCCCTCGGAGGTCGAGCAGATCTTCGGAGGGTGTGTCACCCAGGCCGGAGAGCAGTCGTTCAACATCACCCGCACGGCCTGGCTCAACCAGGGTCTGCCCTACGAGGTCGCCGCCACCACGATTGACTGCCAGTGCGGCTCCTCCCAGCAGGCCAATCATCTCGCCACCAACGCCATCGCCTCCGGCGCCGTGGATGTCGCCATCGCGTGCGGGGTCGAGGCGATGAGTCGGGTGGGCCTCGGGGTCAACGTCGTCAACGGCCCGGGTCGGCCCTTCCCTCCCGGCTTTCCCTTGGAAGTACCCGACCAGTTCGGGTCAGCCGAGCGCATCGCCGAGAAGTACTCGGTCTCCCGATCCGACGCCGATGCTCTGGGGCTTTCATCGCAGCGCAAGGCGGCCCAGGCTTGGGCAGAGGGTCGCTTCGACCGCGAGGTGTTCGCGGTCGAAGCGCCGGTGCTG
This sequence comes from Acidimicrobiales bacterium, assembly GCA_015478655.1. Taxonomy (GTDB): domain Bacteria; phylum Actinomycetota; class Acidimicrobiia; order Acidimicrobiales; family RAAP-2; genus Bog-756. Next base: position 22,447 of record JADMIJ010000058.1, read on the forward strand.
GGCCCCGACGGTGCCACCGGCGATATCCAGGTCATGGACCGGGACCAGGGGCTGCGGGAGACGACGGAGGAGGGGCTGGCCGCCCTGAAACCGGTGCTGACCGACGGCATCCACACCGCCGGCACCTCCTCGCAGATCTCCGACGGAGCCGCCGCCCTACTGTGGATGTCAGACGCCAAGGCGGCGGCCGCCGGCCTCAGACCACGGGCTCGGGTGGTCGCCCAGGTCCTGATGGGCTCCGACCCCTATTACCAGCTCGACGGACCGATCGCCGCCACCGCCAAGGTCCTGGACAAGGCCGGCATGACCATCCGGGACATCGACATCTTCGAGATCAACGAGGCCTTCGCCTCCGTCGTCTGCTCCTGGCAGCGGGTTCATGGCGCTGATTGGGACAAGGTGAACGTCAACGGAGGGGCCATTGCCCTGGGTCATCCCGTCGGGGCAACGGGGAGCCGCCTCATCACGACCGCCCTCTACGAACTCGAGCGCCGGGACGCCAATCTGGCCCTCGTGTCCATGTGTTGCGGTGGCGGTCTCGCCACCGGCGCCATCCTGGAGAGGCTATGAGGGGTTCCTCGGCCGTCATGGCGATCGGTAGCGCAGCCGCGCGCAGCTAGAGCCGTGGAACGACACGCCGGGACCCCGGCGCTATCGGGCGAATCGGCCCCAACCATGGCTCCGGCTCTGGTCGAGGTGCCGCTCCCCGCCGCCGACGTGGCCGCCCTCCTCAGGCGCAACGGCGCCGAGGAGCGCTACAAGGATCGTCCCGCTCTCCGCTTCGGAGACCGTATTTGGACACACCAGGAGCTTCTTGCCGAAGCGGAGCATTTCGCCGCCCTGTACCGCGCCCGCCTAGACCCCCGTCGCCCGCCCCACGTCGGTGTGCTGCTTGACAACACACCGGACTACGTCTTTGCGCTGTGCGGCGCGGGATTGGCGGGGGCAGCCGCGGTGGGGCTGAACCACACCCGACGTGGCGAACACCTTGCCCACGACATCTCGCACACCGATGTGCAGTTCGTCATCACAGAGCCCCGCCACCAGGCCCAGCTTGAGGCGGCCACCGGGGGAGCTGACCTGCCCGGTGGCATTCTTGTCTCCGAGCGCTTCGCCGACGGGAACGATCCGCAGGCGAGGGGCGAGTCACTAGATCAGGCTTTGGAGACAGCCTGGGCTGACCACGGCGCCAGACCATCGGACGGCGCCAGTGCCGCGGACTGTAGCGTCGACGTCTTGTGGGCGCTGCTGTTTACGTCCGGGACGTCGGCCGCCCCGAAGGCCGTGTCCTGCACGCAACGCCGGCTGCTCACCACGGGCAACCGCATGGCCATGATGCTGGACCTCGGACCCGACGATGTCGGGTACGCCGCCATGCCATTGTTTCACGCCAACTCGTTGATGTCCGGCCTCGCCCCAGCCCTGGTCGCTGGCGCGTCCCTCTCCCTGACCCGACGCTTCAGCGCCTCACGATTCCTCTCTGACGTGCGGCACTACGGTGCCACCTGGTTCAACTACACGGGTAAGGTCCTCGCCTACCTGCTGGCCACCCCTGAGCGGCTGGACGACGCCGACAACCCCTTGAGAGTCGCCTTCGGCAACGAGGGGTCACCGCACGTCGTGGAGCAGGCGGCCACGCGCTTCGGCGTCAACATCATCGATGTCTTCGGGTCGACGGAGGGCGCCATCGCTCTGGATCGGACCGGGGACCGTCCCCGCGGGTCCATAGGGCGCTTGCGCCAGGGGATTGTCGTCGTTCACGAAGGCGGTCTCGAAGTCCCGCGGGCGCGATTCGATAGCGAAGGCGGCCTTGTCAACGCCGAGCAATGCGTGGGTGAGATCGTTAACACCCTCGGCGTGGGTCCGTTCGAGGGTTACTACCGCAACGAGGAAGCCATGCGCCACGCCACGCGCCATGGCTGGTACTGGAGCGGCGACCTCGGCTATGTCGACGAGGACGGTTGGGTGTACTTCGCCGGGCGAACGTCCGACTGGCTCCGTGTCGACGGCGAGAACTTCCCGGGGGCGCCGATCGAGGCGATCATGGGTCGCCATCCGGACGTCATGCTGGCGTCGGTCTACGGAGTTCCCGACCCCGACTCGGGCGACCAGGTTATGGTGGCCCTGGTCCTGCACGAGGACGTCGCTTTCGATGGCCGGTCGTTCGTGTCCTGGCTGAGCATGCAACCGGACCTCAGCCCGAAATGGTGGCCACGGTTCATCCGTCTGTGCAAGACCCTTCCCTGTACGCCGAGCAACAAGATCCTGACCCGCACGCTGGCCCACGAGAAGTTCCGTTCTGATTTGGTGGGTGGAGATCTGGTGTACGTGCGCAAACCCGACGCAGACGCGTTTCGTCGATTCAGCGATCAGGACGAATCCGCATTGCGCAGTGCGTTCGAGTCCAGCGGGCGCCTTCGGTTCTGGGACTTGTGAGCAGACCCTGGTCTCGTGGCCCTGCCGGCGGCGCAGCGTGCGGCGTGCCACCGCGGCACGACGGCTTGGCCTGCAAATTCTTCGGGCTAGATCGCTAGTGCTGCTTGTGGATTGGAGGGTCAGAGTCCTGTCTGAAGCGATCCCGGTAATGCTCAGCATCCAGCCACTGAAGAAACGGCAGATGTCGGACCTCCAGGACGAACACGACAAGCACCGTCAGGATGACGGCGGCAAGGGTCTGGCCGGTTCCGACCAGAACGCCGATGGCGGCCATCACGAACACCGCCGCCGCCGTGGTGATCCCGCGGACGAGGGTGCCCTCGCCGTGGAATACGACGCCTCCGCCGATGAAGCCAATACCGGTGATCAAGCCGGCGACTGTCTGGGGTGAGTGCTGGTAGGACACCGCCGTGACGGCGGCGGTGGCGGCACCGACGAGCGAGAAGGTTCGGTCGCCCGCCGGCGAGCCACGTAGACCGCGCTCGAAGCCGAGAGCAAAGCCGAGCGCGGTGCCGATGAGCACCCGCACGATGACCGTTGCCTCTGGTGGCATCTTCAAAGGGATAGCAGACCGGTCAAGTCTTGAAGCGGATGCACACCAGCCTCGAGCACCTGGGGCGTCAGCCCTAGTTGGCGGACCGCACGGGCTCGAGTCGGGCGGTGTCAACCTCGAGGAGTCGAGTGACAGCTTCCACATCAGTCGGCCGAGCGAAGAGGTAACCCTGCCCCACGTTGACACCTTCCGCTTGTAGCCACCTTCTGATCGTTGCTCTCGATGCCCTCAGCCACAGTCTCGAGGCCGAGCACTTTGCCGAGCTGGACCAAGGTGAGGACGATGGCGGCAGACTCCTCTGAGTGGGCAATCCCCGAAATGAAGGACTGGTCTATCTTCAACACATCGATGGGAAACTGACGCAGGTAGGCGAGCGACGAGTACCCGTTCCGAAGTCGTCGATGGCCAGCCGCACTCCAAGTGCCTTCAGCAGATTAAGCCGGACAAGAGTTGCCTCGACATCGTGCATCAAACTGGTCTCGGTCAGTTCCAGGACGAGCAGGCTGGGATCCAAGCCGGAGGTCGAGAGGGCAGCGTGGACATCATCGATGATCCGGTCGCGTTCCATCTGAATACCCGAGATATTCACCGACATGGTGATCCGGTGGCCTTGGCGAGCCATTCCGCCCCCTGTCGGCACGCCTCTTGGAGAACCCACTCTCCAACGGTGACGATCAGGCGTAATTGGATAGCGGGGTCCACCGCCTGGTCGGGTTCCGCGCGTACCGTG